>NZ_SFBZ01000301.1:0-8939 GCF_007095495.1 Microcystis sp. M_QC_C_20170808_M9Col
GACCAGAACAGAGTAAATCTGTTAAGGCAGGTGCGGAACCCCGCAAGGGAAAGAAGCAGAAACCTAAATCGTGAGGTTTGGGAATCGCCGTCCGTTTTACGGCGGCGAGGATGTCAACCAAAAGATAGACTCAGCCACCCAAAGACAAATAAACCTAAACAGCACCGTACAGAAATCGGCCGAGTATAGCATCGGCAAGAAAGATGGCAGTTTAGCTCTAATACCCGTTTACCAAGCCAAAAAAGTCCGTTCCCTAGAGGTAGTTTTACTGATTGAAGAATGGGCCTCCATGGTCTTTTGGAAAGAAATGGCCGGGGAAATCCGCGATTGGCTAGAACAAATCGGGGCCTTTCGGGATGTCAAACTCTACCGCATCGGATGGGACGAAGACAGGCAAAATTTAGCCATCCGCACCTACTCTAACGATACTTGCTCAATTCACCCAAAAGATCTCATCCATCCTCGCGGCGAAAGACTTATCCTCTTCTACAGTGATTGTACTTCCCCAGACTGGTATCAAGGACGCTATAACCAAGCTCTTCAGGACTGGGGAAAACACCAAATCGTCACCCTGCTTTCTCCCTTCCCGGAAGCAATGTGGGAAAGAACCGCCCTTAGTCGAGGTTGGTTCGTCTCCCTAGTCAACCAAACCCCCCGGAAACCTTCACAAAACTGGAGATTTACCTCTATCCCCCTGCTGCTACAAATTGAGAAGGAAGAGGAAAATCAACATATTCTCAGAGAAACAATCCAAAAAACCTACTTTCCCCTACCCACCATCTCCCTAACCCCTTCATCTTTAAAAGCTTGGGCGCTCGTTGTCAGTGGTGACAGCAACGCCACCTGTGCGGGGGTACTACTAGAAAAATCCCCCCAAAACAGAGAAATACCCGCAACTATTTCTCCGGAGATGTCTGGGAAGCAAGCTCTAGAACTATTCGCTAGTACCGCCTCACCTCTAGCTTGGGAATTACTGAAAAAATTAGCCGCAGCCCCGGTAAATCTTCCCATCATCCGTCTTATTCAAAGCAAACTTTTAAGCGCCTCTAACCCCCTAAACATAGCAGAAGTCATCCTTAGCGGTTTTCTCAAAGTCTATCTAGGAGGGGAACCAGTGAAGTGGGACAAAGGAGGTAAATTTAACTTTCATACTCCCCCCAACAGCCTAGATTTTGAATTTGATGATGAAGTGAGAGAGCTTCTGCTCACTGAACTAGGGAATAGCCGCGCCTTAGAGGTAATTTTTGTCCTCTCGGAATACATCGCCCAAAAACTTAACCTGAGTACCACCACCTTTTTTGGTCTTATTCTTACCAATCCCCAAGTTCTCCTCGGCAAAGAAGCAGCTAATCTAGTCCGCGCCTTTGCCAAGGTATCTGCTAAGGTTTTCCAAAAGCTAGGGGAAGCAAAGTACCAAGAAATTAGCCAAAAGCTGCAATCTATGGTTGACTCACCTCCACCCCCACCGGTTGAGGAAAAGTGGCTGAGGAAATATAAAACCGTAACCATAGCTAAGGTAAAAGAGCTTACGCGAGGAGAGGAAATATTGTTTCAACTGCTCAAGCATAGACTTAAGGATTTCAGCGTAGAAGATGGGGAACTGTATCAGCGTCTTCGTTTAACCCCTGAGCAGCTTAAAATTTTGGCAAGCGAAGAAATAACCGCCGAGACAATGCCAGTCCAGTTTAGGGAAGTCTTGGATAACACAGAAGAAGAAATCATCACCGAGAAATTTAACCTAACCCTGTTCAAGTCTGAAACCGTTTTTGTGGATGAGACGGGACAAATTACCGCTAAAGAACCCGTGAGAGCCTTCTACTTTCAAGAAAATCCCCCCAGCTTAAAAATGCTCTATATTCCTTCGGGGGAGTTTTGGATGGGAACCGAAGCGGAGGAAATAGCGCAGCTAGTGAAAAAATACCGTAGGGATTGGTTCAAACGAGAATTCCCCAGACATTTAGTAAAAATCGCCCCGTTTTACCTAAGTCAAGCTCCGATTACCCAAGCTCAATGGTTATATATTGCCCAAAGGGAAGATTTAAAAGTAGAGCGAGATTTAAACCCAGAGCCATCGCGGTTTAAAGGCAGCACAAACCCCGTTGAAAATGTATCTTGGTTAGATGCCGTAGAATTTTGCCAAAGGCTCTCTAAAATGACCAAGAAACAGTATCGGCTACCCAGTGAGGCGGAATGGGAGTATGCTTGTCGTGCTGGAACCACCACTCCCTTCCACTTCGGAGCAACCCTCACCTCAAATTTAGCTAACTACGATGCTACGCAACGCTTTGCTAAGGAACCAGCAGGAGAATATCGCGAGGAAACCACCCCAGTGGGGCAATTTTCCCCCAATGGTTTTGGTTTGTATGATATGCACGGAAATGTCTGGGAGTGGTGTCAGGATGACTTCCGGGAAAATTATCGACGCGCACCTAATGATGGTAGTCCTCGGCGAGAAAAGAGCAAAAAACAGCAAAATCAGGCAAATAAAGCTCTGCGGGGCGGTTCTTGGTACAACTATCCATATAACTGCCGTTCTGCTTTCCGCGGCGACTCCGACCGCCGCGACGACAGCGACGACTACTACGGTTTTCGGGTGGTGTGCGGTGCTGGGAGGACTTTGTAACCCTTTTTCTCTTTTTTTCCTTTTTACCCTTTTTCTCTTTT
This sequence comes from Microcystis sp. M_QC_C_20170808_M9Col, assembly GCF_007095495.1. Classification (NCBI taxonomy): domain Bacteria; kingdom Bacillati; phylum Cyanobacteriota; class Cyanophyceae; order Chroococcales; family Microcystaceae; genus Microcystis; species Microcystis sp. M_QC_C_20170808_M9Col. The sequence continues at coordinate 2,665 of NZ_SFBZ01000301.1, forward strand.
TCGATTTTTTTTGAACAAATGTACTATATGAGGTTGGCTGATCAGTAGCTGGTTATAATTAAATTGAAGACGGGTTTTGGGTTTTCCCCTTATCAAGGTAGGGTTGATTCATGAATCAACCCTACAATCAAACCTAGAATCAACCCTACAATCAAACCTAGAATCAACCCTACAATCAAACCTAGAATCAAACCTATCAACCCTACAATCAACCCTATCAACCCTACAATCAACCCTACAATCAATTAATCCTAGTATTCATCATGTACCAAATCACTCTTTCCCTACCCGATGAAACCGCTCTCGCTTTACATCTCACCCCAGAACAACTAGGACAGGAAATCTCTCTTCTTGCTGCCATTAAACTTTATGAATTGGGAAAACTTTCCTCTGGCAGTGCTGCCAACTTAGCAGGTATTCCGCGAGTTGTTTTTCTCTCTAAACTTGCAGACTATGGAGTTGATACCTTCCGACTCAAGGAAGCAGAATTAATCGAGGATCTGGCTAATGCCTAACGTCATTGCCGATACATCACCGATTCAATACCTCTATCAGACTAACTTACTTGACTTACTACCGAACTTTTACGGACAGATAATTATTCCTTTTTCAGTAGCTCAAGAGTTAGCCGTTGGAAAAGCTTCTGGAATCTCTTTACCTGATATAACCTCCTTAAGTTGGATAATTATTCAACAAGCAAAATCAGTTTCTCTTTTACCCCTTGTCACTGATTTAGGAAAAGGAGAAAAAGAAGTATTAGCTTTAGCAATAGAAATTACCGATTCTCTCGCTTTACTTGATGATAGCTTGGCGAGACGATATGCAAATTTATTAGGAATAAAACTCACTGGCACAATGGGAATATTATTAAAGGCTAAACAAAATGGTTATATACACCGTATTGAGCCAATTCTTAATCAACTAGAATTGCTGAAGTTTCGCTTAGATGCCACTACTCGTACTTCTGTGTTAAAATTAGCTGGTGAAGGATAGAGTATAAAATCAATTTTTAATTTAATTATAATTACTTACTTAGGGCTTGCTGAAAAAGTACGGGCGAAGCATTCGGATAGAAAATCTACGGTTTCACCGATAGGTTATGCCCGAATGCTTCGCCCCTACAGGACGCGGGCCGATACAGAACACTAAAACCCTTACCTCGTCTATATTTCACATTTATTCAGTAAACCCTACTTATGCCTACAATAATCATCCAAAAGACCCAAAAACGTCTTTTAATCTATAGAGAAAAACTCACCGATGAACTAGACATAGAATTAGTCAAAATACCATCGGGAACCTTTACAATGGGTTCTTCAGAACAAGAAAGTGGTAATACAAGTGAAAAGCCGCAACACAACGTCACCCTGAAAAACTTCTTGATGGGTATTTATCCCATTACCCAAGCTCAATGGTTATATATTGCCCAAAGAGAAGATTTAAAAGTAGAGCAAGATTTAAAACCAGAGCCATCGGAGTTTAAAGGCAGCACAAACCCCGTTGAAAGGGTATCTTGGTTAGATGCCGTAGAATTTTGCCAAAGGCTCTCTAAATTAAGTAAAAGAAAATATAGGCTACCAACGGAAGCTGAGTGGGAGTACGCTTGTCGAGCGCAAACCAAACCCTTAAATCTCCACAAAGGAGAAACCTACCCCCCCTATCACTTTGGGGAAATTCTTACCCCAGATTTAGCCAACTATAATGGCAATCTCCAAAAAACCACCCCTGTTGGGCAATTCTACGCCAACGACTTTGGTTTATATGATATGCCCGGAAATGTCTGGGAGTGGTGTCAAGATGATTGGCGCGAAAATTATGAGGAGATAAAAAAGAGCAAAAAACAGCAAAATCAGGCAGATAAAGCTCTGCGGGGCGGTTCTTGGTACAGCCATCCTTATCTCTGTCGTTCCGCTTACCGCAGCAGCCTCATCAGCCGCGACCGCTTCCTCGAGAAATGCTACGGTTTTCGGGTGGTGTGCGGTGCTGGGAGGACCCTGTAACCCTTTTTCTCTTTTTTCCCTTTTTACCCTTTTTCGATTTTTTTGAGCAGATGTACTATATGTGTACTATAAAAGGATTGAGAGAATTATCATGAGTAGAAAAAGGGTTTCTCGGAGAAACCCTTTTTCTGTGGGGTATAAATTGCTTGTTGAGACGAGACAAGAGGCAATAGTAAAGGGATTGGGGGAAGTTCAACTAATCTAAGAATAAGCGGTTTAAATGCGTCTTAGCTTACATCAACAGCCGCTCAGTTATTAGTATTCTCCCCCATCATTTTTTTTCTGGTCTAAAAGATGATTATAGATCACACTTTTGAGAGATTGCCAAAAAGGAACTAATAAAATATTCAGAAGTAAGAAAATAGTAGTCAAAAACATCGCCATTTGTTGGAAAAAAAGAGGATTTTCCGCGAGCGTTTGCCAGTCCTCTACCGATTCCAAACTACTATAAAAAGAGGAAAAATTGACCCAAAAGGGAATTGAAGCCAAAGCCCATGACAGAATATAAACTGGAATAATTAATAAACTGGCAATAAATATCACTCCCACAATTCTCCAAGCCGAGTTTTTAGTTAAATGCCAACCTCTCTTGATTGCTTGCCAACTGCCTAAATTATCTTCAATTACTAAGGGCAATTCGGCAATGTAAATGCGAGCAGATAACCAAAGGAAGAAAAAAGGAAGACAGAAAAAAGCCAGTAAAATAAGCAATACACCAAGGATGGGGATAAAACTTACTAGCACCAGAGACAGCGTTATCGGCAAGATTATTGCCGCTCCCAACAAAAAGATCAAAACCTGCATCCACCACAAGCGCCACATTTTCGGCTTAACTTTTTTTTCCGCTTGTCCGGAAGTTTCTGGCTGATAAATGATGTCTTGAAAAGCTAATCGTGAGATAACCGCACTATTGAAAAGATACTTAGCGGCCGAGAAAATTTGTACTGGGAAAAGAAATAAACGTAAACCGATATCGCTGCCTTCTTCGGGGGTAATTGTTTGATAAAGTAATTGACTGAGAATTAATTGCAAAACTAAGGGAAGAAGCGACCACAAACAGGCGCGGACAGCAAAGAATACATAAGTTGGGAAGCGATCACGATAAAGACGGAAGGCAGTATTAATGGTATTTCCAATAGTTAAAGGCTCGATGGAATTGTTAGTCACGGTGGGACTCCTTACAGAATGCCACCACTATATTAGGTTAGGTAACGAATCACAGCTAAAAAACTTCCAATTTAATCAATATTTCCAGCTAAGACAACAATTTTGCTAAAGTGGTAGAAATTGGCCAACGATTCAATTCCCCGGTTGAGAAAGGGCGATCGCATTGATGGTCTTAACTCTCTTGGGATTCGGTTCGCGCATGGTAGTAACAGGAGATGTCACCCAAACCGATTTACCGCAACAACAGGAATCGGGGTTAATTGCCGCTCAAAAAATCCTAAAATCAGTAGAAGGGATCGCTTTTTCTTACCTATCGCGGGCCGATGTGGTGCGTCATCCCTTAGTACAAAAAATCGTCTCAACCTAGGAACAGCACGAAAAATAACAGATTATGGATATTAAACATGGTTTCGTCGATGCGGTGGGTAATACTCCTCTAATTCGTCTCAATAGTTTTAGCGAGGAAACCGGCTGCGAGATTCTCGGTAAGGCCGAATTTCTTAACCCCGGTGGTTCGGTCAAGGATCGGGCCGCTTTATATATTATTCAAGAAGCGGAAAAAGCCGGTACTCTCCAACCGGGGGGAACCGTTGTCGAAGGAACCGCCGGCAATACTGGCATCGGTTTGGCCCATATCTGCAATGCTAAAGGTTATAAATGCCTGATTATCATTCCCGATACCCAATCCCAAGAGAAAATCGACCTATTGAGAACATTGGGTGCAGAAGTGCGTACTGTTCCCGCCGTTCCCTACCGAGATGCCAATAATTACGTTAAATTATCGGGGAGATTGGCCAGTGAGATGGAAAATGCTATCTGGGCCAATCAATTCGATAATCTGGCTAATCGTCGCGCTCACTACGAAACCACCGGCCGGGAAATCTGGGAACAAACCGACGGTAAAATTGATGCTTGGGTGGCTGCCACGGGAACCGGGGGAACCTACGCGGGGGTGGCGATGTTTTTAAAAGACCAAAATCCCCAGGTGCGTTGTGTGGTGGCGGATCCGATGGGTAGCGGTTTATATAGTTATGTGAAAACCGGGACAATTACCCTGGAAGGTAGTTCAATTACTGAAGGGATTGGTAATAGTCGTATTACCGCTAATATGGAAGGCGCACCCATAGATGATGCCATTCAAATTGATGATCCCACTGCCATCAAAGTTGTTTATCAACTATTACAAAAAGATGGTTTATTTATGGGGGGTTCTGTGGGTATTAATGTGGCTGCTGCCGTGGCTTTAGCTAAACAAATGGGACCGGGCCACACCATCGTTACTGTTCTTTGTGATGGTGGGTCCCGTTATCAATCTCGTTTATATAATCCTCAATGGTTGGCTGAGAAAGGATTGGCTTAATCAGAAATTATCGGCTCATAAATTAGTTGAGATCATGGTAGCGGTACGGCAACAATTAGAGAAGGCAGCAGGGGAAAATGAGGCGCTTCGGTTGGGCAAACACTTAAGATAAGATAGACAATAATACTGATAACTATCATTATTAGGAGAATCATCAGATGTCAGTTACTATTGAACAAGACCTCAAGGAAATTTTAGGTTCAATTAATCAGAAGTTAGATAATCTGCAAAAAGATGTTATGGATATTAAAATAGTACAGGCAAGATTAGAGGAAAAAGTCGATAGTTTAGAAAAAGATATTGAAGGAGTAAAAGAAGATACAAAAGAATTAAAAGGCTCTCAGAAAGCCCAGATTTGGACGTTAATCGGCATCTTGGGAACAGCTTTAATAGGAACAGTTATTCGCTATATTATTCTCCCTTTTCCTCAATCATAATTAGGGTTTGCGGCAAAAAGTTTTTCCTGGGGGCAGGGTGTGGGGTGTGGGGTGTAGGGTTTTACCGATTTTGAGGTAGTCAGTTACCTAATTTTCAGGGAAAAAGTCCAGGAATTTTACCCCCGATCACTCCAATGGTAGGCACTTTTTGAGGAAAAATTAACACTACCTCAATTTTCTCAAAAAAATCGACCCGTCGCTAGGCGGGAGACAAAGGGCAAAAGAGCAAAAGAACAGAGGGTTAAACTCCTGGGGAGACACACGCAACCCGAATGATAAAGGTGGTGCGTTACGGCGGATTGTTAATTTGAGTTTTTTGACCGAATTGATAGCCGCAAACACGCACCCTAGACTCTACTAAAAGTGGGAGTTTTTCAACCCAAATTTTCTGGTAAAATGATTAGGGATAATTGGCCAAAACTGTATGGGGATTTAAGCCTGTGATCATCAAAGAGTTAGAAGAGCAACTTCTTGCCCTCAAACCTAGGGAAAAAGTGCAGGTAATCCAGTTACTTGCTCAAAGTCTTGGTGGTGATTGGCAGGGAATTGAGAAAACGCCTAAAGTTTGCGGCGGACAAGCCTGCATTGCCAATACAAGAATTCCAGTTTGGGTGTTAGTAGAAGCTCGTCTTCTTGGTTATAGTGATGCTGATTTATTAACAAGTTATCCAACTATTAAAGCTACGGATTTAGCCAATGCTTGGGTATATGCGGCGGCTCATGAAGATGAGATTGATTTACTCATTGAGCAGAATCAGGCAGTTTAGGGGATGGCACGTTTTTATGCAGATGAGCAGTTTCCTTTGCCGGTTGTGGAATTGTTGAGAAATTTGGGGCATGATGTTTTGACGGTGCAAGAAGCGGGAAACGCTAATCAACGGATACCTGACGAGCAGGTGTTGGCATTTGCTGTCAGTCAAGAGCGAGCCATTTTGACGATCAATAGAATTGATTTTATCCGTTTGCATCGTCGTGATGATCAGCATTTCGGGATTGTGGTTTGTACGATTGACATCCTCGCCGCCGTAAAACGGACGGCGATTCTTCACCACGCCACTTTTTTAGGGTGGTCGCTGAACGGGGTTGACGCTTCACCGAAAAACGCTTAATTGCTTAAGTCTGACTCTTTCGACCCGTCCGTTTTGAGTGTCCGAATGCCCTCCGGCCACTTTGAACAAGTCGAAAAAATCTAATGTTCAACCTTATTTCCTAGAAAGTTTTACTCGTTCAAGGCCGAATTTGAATTCTTTTCTGAACAAAACCCCCTACTATCTGTTGTCAAGGTTCAGTTTTTAGCTTGGTTATCGCTTT
>NZ_SFBZ01000302.1:0-12331 GCF_007095495.1 Microcystis sp. M_QC_C_20170808_M9Col
GTGCGGATTTCTTGACCTGTCTGAACATTCCACAGTTTGATTGTCTTGTCATCACTACCGGTCGCTAAAGTCTTGCCATCGCTGCTAAAACTCACGCTATTGACATTACTATTATGCCCTTCTAAAGTATAGCGTTCACTTCTCTCAACCAGAATCTTATTCAAAGCATTCATCACTTCCGCATCATATTTGTGTTGATTTTGCAAGGTTTTTCCTGCCTTAATTGCTTCAACGAAAGCCTCTAATTCTTTTCCTCTATCAAACAAAGACAAGGAAGAAAACCCGCGAGCATTTGCCAGATTGAGTTCCGCTTGTTGTGTTTGTTTCCAAGCCATCCAACCCAATCCTGTACTAATCACCACCGCCACCAAAGAAACCGCCGCAATCCTTCGCGCTGTTCTAATTTTTTCATTTTTTTGACGTTCAGCTTGAGTAACACTCGCCTTAATAAACTCAATCGCCACAGGATCTAAATTAGGCAGAGAATTATTCTTTTGAAACTCAACAATTTTGGCTAACTTAGAACCTCGCCAAAGCTCACTACTCGCTTTTACTGCATCTTGCTTCTGTAAATCATCCCACTGTTTAGCATCAGCATATAAACGACTTCTCAGAACAATTATCTCCTCTTTTTCTCGAATTAAATCCTGTAACACTTGCCAACACCGCAACAATTCTTCATGTGCCACCTCAACCGTTGCTTTCCCGTCTTCTCCCTTACTCACCAAAAGACGATTATCTATCAATTGATAGAGAACCTCCCTTTGCATTTCCTCCTGTTCAAAACTCGATTTATCCGCCCTTCTGCTAACCGCTTTTTCCCCTTCTAAACTAATTAACTCTAGAAAAATTTCCTCTGCTGCTTTCCTTTGCTGTTCATTAAATTGACTATAAATTTTATCCGCTTGTTTTTCTAGCGCACCCGTTACCCCACCAATCTCTTGATAAATCTTATTATTTAAAACCCGATTTTGAATATGATCTTTTTCCCACAATAAATCTAATGTATATTGTAACAGAGGTAAAGAGCCGGCCTGTTCATAAAAATCCGCAACAATTTGATTAATTAATCCCTTTTCAAAAATTACCCCATTTCTCGCCGCCGGTTCAGCAATAGCTAATCTTAACTCACTTTCGTCCATATCCGTTAACATCTTGCTATACTGATCATGGATTTTTCCTAAACTAGGATAAGGACTTAATTTATCTAAAAAATCCGCCCTCATCGTCATCACAATTTTAACTAAACTATCATTCTTTTCAATTAAATTAACCAAACTTTTAATAAAAATATCCCTTTCTGTCTTCGGTGTACGAGTAAATAACTCCTCAAATTGGTCAATAAAAATAAACCATAAATCAGAATTATTTTTTAATCCTTCAACCACCTTAATTAAAGTATCTTCCTTAACAGCTTGTGCTAATTTCGCTTGGTATTGTTTATATCTATTTGCCAAAAGACAACCATAAAAAGACTCAAAGGGATTAACATCAGGAACAAAAGTTAAATTAACCAATTTATTCGCGCCAAAATTATCCTTTAACTTAGGAATTAAACCCGCTTGCACCAGAGAAGACTTACCACTTCCCGACGCACCTAAAAGCAATAAAACATTCTTTTGCTTTAAATAATCGGTTAACTCAATAATCCAATTATCTCGCCCAAAAAACCTATCCTTATCATCTACCTCAAACTTCCTTAAACCCAAATAAGGTGAACCCGTAATTAAAGTTTGAGCCTGAATCTCAACTCCTGACTTTTGGGTGATAATATATTGATTGATTACACCGCCACTAATATCACCTGCAATTCCCTTAAATTCACCATCACCGCTAAGACCTTTAACATCACCCCCTATTTCTGAATAATAACTTTTATCAGTCATTTTTGCTACCCCAAAATTATTCTTTTCAAGTTAACTTTAAATTGCAGTTTTAGAATTAGCACTCTTTAAGGACTTCCTACTAAACCAAACAATTTAGCCAAACCGCCTAAAATCGTTACAATTAAAGCGACTAAAATCCCTCGACTGACAAACTCTTGATTCTCTAAGCGCTTTTCCACGCCATCATTTTTTCCCTCTAAACGCTTCTCAATACCATCAATTTTTCCCTCTAGACGCTTCTCGACACCATCGATTTTTTCCTCCAGACGCTTCTCGACACCATCAATTTTTTCCTCCAGACGCTTCTCGACACCATCAATTTTTACCTCCAGAAGCTTAATTTCACCTTTAACTTCACTAAGTTCAATCTTAATATCAGTAACATCTTTTTGAAGATTGTCTAACTTTTGATTGATTTGAATTAGAAAATCTTTAAGTTCTACCTCAACAGTAATTGACATAAATTTCCCTCCTAAATAATTCTCAACTAATTAATCTTCTGACTAATATTTCCACCACTAATATCTCCTGCAATTCCCTTAAAAGTGCCATCTCCCACCATTCCTTTAATATCATCACCAACATCAATATTATACTTACCTGCGGCAAATTCTTCAGGTTTTAATTGCTTGAGTAATTCTTCTGCTGTCTTAATAACCTCTGCATCTCTATCAATTTTTGCTTCAAGTAACTCTTCTTTGAGCAGTGTTTTTACCCCCTCTGAATCTGGTTTTTTCTCATGTTTATCGACGATATCACTATCATCTGTTTTCCCTTTTTCTGCAAATTTCTTCTTAATCAACGCTTTTAAACTCTCATAAGCATCCTTAACCGCTGTTCCTGCCGTATCCTTAGCAGCAGCAACCGCACCAGCAGCCAACGCAGCGAGAATTAGAGAAATCGGTTCCATTGCCTGAGACTCCAAATTAGATATTGCTGACTCAATTTTAGATCAAAGCAAAGTATCTGACGCAATTATGGCGCAGGTATTGGGCGCAAATGGCTTGCTCGTCGGGGTTGTTGGCTACCACTGCCAGTTGCACATAGGTGGGATAGTAGCGACAGAAGGTGTAAATCCCACCGTCATCGATGCCCTGCTTGTTCAGTAAAAATCGTTCGCACTGAGGGATGATTTCGACGGGATAGCCGAAAATCTGGACAAAACTGGGAGTAGCAGTCCTCTAGATGCGCCCAATCAAGCGCACACTCAGATGAAAATTGCTCAAATTCACTTTAACCTAGATTTGTAGAAGTTGGATTAAATTATCTCAAGGGAACAAAACCAGCTTTTTCAATTAATTCCTGTCCTTGATCGGTTAATAATAAATCAGCGTAAGCTTCCCCCGCTTGTTCGTCTAATTGACCATTTTGTTTGATAATAACAAAAAGACGACGGGTGATCGGGTATTCTCCCTTTTGAAAAGCTAATTCATTCAGTTGATTACGCTTCTGGGGACATTGGGAAGACGGGATCGAAGGTTCTTGATAGGGGGCAACTAACTTATTTTCGCTTTTACCGAGGGGTAAAGTTTTAATTCCACACTGGGGAACTACTTCCGGTGCAGAAGCATAGTAAATTCCTCCTAAATTTTGGGAAACTTTTCTGAGAGCGGAAGTTGTACTGTAAATGTACTGAATATTACTGCCAAAATCGGCTTTTTCTAAAACCTGATCGATAAAAAATTCCACGGTTCCCCCATCTTCCTTGCGTCGGGAATAGGGAATAATCGCTAAATTAGGCCCGCCCACTTGCCGCCAATTGCGAATTTTTCCTGTATAAATATCTTTTAACTGGGTAATTGTTAGACCGGAAACCGGTAAATCGGGATGAACTGCGATCGCAATTCCATCGATAGCCACGGGAACCTCTTTTAAGGTCAATCCCCGTTGTTGAGCGCGTTGTATTTCCTCATCTTTGAGCGATCGAGATGCTTGGGAAAAAGCCAATTGATTCTCGATTAACATCCGAATACCGCTGCCGGTGCCGGGGGTTCCCGTAGTGGGATCGGTATAGACGAGGCGAAATTTCGGCCAGACTTGCTGGATAATAAAGTCCACTTCCTTGCGAATCGGGGCCCAAGTGGTACTTCCCCCGTAGTTAAATAATCCTTCCGGGACATTTTTAACTGCACCTAAAGTTTCAGAAATTTGATTATTCGAGGAGGAAGAATTAGATCGATCATTGAGATTGGGAAAGGTTTTGTTGAGCAACCACCAAGCAATTCCTCCTAAAAGTGCCGATGTCACCATAACCGTCAACAGCAGCGGAAGAATTTCATTTTTCTGGGACATAAAATCAGGATCACGATTCGGACTACTTTAATGATAATCCCAGCTTTTTTTAATGACCCTAACTTTTACAATTCTTTCGGGTTGTGCCAAGGGTTAAGGATCAACCATAGAGACACGAACAACAGAAAGGAGAGGATAGATTCGATGAGTAATACTAAACCAGGTTATTAAAAACTGATTATTTATTCTCCCTTTTGCCTCTTGCCTCTTGCATGAGTGCCTGTCCTGATATGTAAGCCTATACTCAACGGATTTAGTATAAAACCTATCAGACAAAGGACAAGATAGCGATATAACCTGCTTGAGCATCTTCTCCTGTTGACTGGCTACAGACCTTCGAACAGCAAAAAACTTGAACAACAAAAACTAGAACAGCAAGGGATGGAGGCAACCCCATCCCCAAACTAGACAATTATGCTATTCTTTTTTATACATCACCTCCACCACGGTATGTACGTTACCTCTGGGATGAAAATCCCCCTTAACTTTCATCTGCAAGGGTTCGCAAGCGGCCACCAAATCATCTAAAATTTGGTTAATTGCTTCTTCGTGGGAAATATAACGATCGCGATAACTATTAATATAAAGTTTAATCGCCTTTAATTCCATCACCTTTTGATCGGGAACGTAGCTAAGATAAATAGTGGCAAAATCGGGATAACCGGAAAAGGGACACTTACAGGTATATTCCGGCAGAGTGATCTGAATATCGTAATTTCTGCCAGGGCGTGGATTGGGGAAAGTAATTAATGTTCCTTCGGCAATTTCTCTTTCCCCGTACTTAACTTCAATTTTTTCGGAAGACTGAACCATGTTTTTTCCTAACTAGACAATGTTTCCTATCATAGCTGGAATATTCTCTCAAGAGGCGTTACCGAATCAAGAGATGAATAGTAACTCCTGCATCCTATTGACAAATTAGCTTAGTCCAGGGTTGAAAGAATGCCGAGAAGACAATGCAGACTTAAAATCAGCCAAGTCGAATTTTCAGGTAAAAAATGCTCTATGATTAACTCTAAAGATACTGTAAAACTGGTTTCATGCTCTCCGAGATTAAAAACATAGCCGAGAGTCTCGCACCCCGATTAGTGGAGATTCGCCGCCACATTCACGCGAATCCAGAGTTAAGCGGGCAAGAATATCAAACTGCCGCCTATATTGCCGGGGTTTTGTCTTCCTGTGGTCTATCGGTGCAGGAAGCGGTGGGAAAAACGGGAGTTAAGGGAGAATTGGCGGGAAAAGGCAGTGATCGAAGGATTTTAGCCATCCGCGCCGATATGGATGCCCTACCGATCCAAGAAAAGACCGATTTAGACTTTGCTTCCCGCAAACCGGGGATTATGCACGCCTGCGGTCACGATGTTCATGCTACCGTCGGTTTAGGGGTGGCGATGGTGCTTTCCCGTCTCTCGGAACCTTTGGGGGGAAAAATACGCTTTCTCTTTCAACCAGCAGAGGAAATCGCCCAGGGGGCCAATTGGATGATCCGGGAGGGGGTGATGCGGGATGTCAGCGCCGTTTTGGGGCTGCACGTTTTCCCCTCGATTCCGGCCCGATCGATCGGAGTTCGTTACGGGGCCTTAACTGCAGCTGCCGACGATCTGGAGATTTTTATTCAAGGGGAATCCGGCCACGGGGCCCGGCCCCACGAGGCGATCGATGCTATCTGGATCGCTTCGCAAGTAATCACCACTTTACAACAGGCAATTAGTCGGACTCAAAACCCTTTGCGTCCCATTGTCCTCACCATCGGGCAGATTAGCGGTGGTCGCGCCCCCAACGTCATCGCTGATCAGGTACGCATGGCGGGAACCGTGCGATCGCTGCACCCAGAAACCCACGCCCATCTCCCGGAATGGATCGAGAGTTTGGTCACGAATGTCTGTAGCACATATAACGCTAAATGTCAAGTAAAATATCGTCGGGGCGTGCCATCGGTGCAAAATGACCAATTTTTAACCCGTTTAGTCGAAGAAGCTGGTTTAGAAGCTTGGGGAAGGGATCGGGTTTTAATTCTCTCGGAACCCTCCATGGGGGCCGAGGATTTTTCCCTTTATTTGCAACAGGCCCCGGGGACAATGTTCCGTCTGGGAGTGGGTTCTCCTCACCTCCTCAATCCCCCCCTTCACCATCCGGAATTTTTAGTGGATGAGTCGGCAATTCTGACGGGAGTGATTACTTTAGCCTACGCGGCCTATAAATATTGGCAACGGCAAGATTAAACCGGTTTTTCAAGATAATTTTATGGAAATTTGGGAAGATTTAGCTATTATAGCTTGGACGGAATTGCTGCTGGATAATTATGAACGATTAATCGGGCGATCGCTTTTACCCCGGATCGGTACTGGCAAAGAACAGAGTAAAATGCTCTTTTATGCCCCTTTTGTGCTGGTTTCCCACGGTACACAAACTAATCCGATCTTCAATTATGGTAATCGCGGTGCCCTCGATCTCTGGGGTTTAACTTGGCCAGAATTATTAACAACTCCTTCGCGAGCGACGGTAGAGGGGGAGGAAATCGCCAAAGAACGCCAAAAAATGCTAGATTTAGTCAAAAAACAGGGCTATATCAACGATTATCACGGGGTAAGGATCACGAAAAATGGTCAACTATTTCGCATTGAAAAAGCGATCGTTTGGAATATCATCGATCGTGATGGCATTTACTGCGGACAGGCTGCCACCTTTGCCGATTGGATTTTTCTCTGATTTAAGCTGTACTGCCTTGAAACTCCGTCCCCACTTCCCCACTTCCCTCTCCCCGCTTCCCTCTCCCCACACCCCACACCCCACACCCCACACCCCACACCCCCACTGTATCACCCCAATATGACCAACTCAGACCGAATTATTGTTCCTCTCGATGTGCCGGATTTAGAATCAGCGATCGCACTGCTTGATCTGTTGCCGGAAGTCAATTTTTGGAAAGTGGGACTAGAATTATTTGTCAGTAGCGGTGCAGAAATTCTAGGGATTCTGCAAGAAAGACAAAAAAAGAGCTTTCTCGATCTAAAATTTCATGATATTCCCAATACAATCGCCGGGGCCTGTCGTTCAGCTAGTCGCTATCAAGTGGATTTACTCACCCTGCACGCTACGGCCGGACGGCAAGCACTGACGGCGGCTAAGGGGGCAATCTCTGACCTGCTATCGCCGCCAAAACTTCTCGCTATCACCGTTTTAACCAGCCTTAACGCCCGCGAATTAGCCCTCGACCTCAAAATTCCCCTAGAACTATCGGAATATGCCTTAAATCTGGCATTATTGGGCAAAGAATCGGGAATTGATGGGGCGGTTTGTTCTCCCCAAGAAGTGGCGCAATTGCGTCGCGTCTGTGGAGAGGATTTTCTCTTAGTTTGCCCCGGAGTTCGTCCCTCCTGGTCAACGAAAGGGGATCAAAGTCGGGTGATGACTCCGGCCCAAGCGCTTAAAGCTGGGGCTGATTATCTAGTAATTGGACGACCGATCACCGGTGCCGAGGAGCCAAAGGTAGCATGGGCAAAAATTTGTCAAGAATTAGCCGATATTTAGCTGTATTACTGGTTATTTTCGGGATTAACTTGCCAGCAGTTAGTCGTCCTCTTTCTAGCTGTCCGGAGGATTTAAATCTTTTAGTCGATCGCCTCTTGTCAGATTTACCCAGTTATGCTAATCGAGTTATTACCCGCTCCCAAATCGACCAAAAATTATCTACACCGGTTTTTGTGATTATTGCCGGTCGTCCTGAATTTGCACCCCTACCTTTAACTGCCGGTCAATATTCCGGTCAAATTGCCGATGACACTCAACAGGTTTTTTTTACGACTTTAGAGCGTCAGTATAGCAAAAATCGCTTTGTCAGCCTCCAGAATTATCACTGGTTATTTTTAACTAAAACTGGGGAAGGATGGCGATTAGTGACGGTTTACAGTCAATTAGCTGCCCTTGAACCCGCTCAAGTCCCCTTACCTCCCCTAGAAACCAGTCAAGGCACCATCGGCCAAGCGGTGCGTCTCTGGCTGCGGGACTGCGAAGCGGGTGCATTGCGCTAAATTCGCTCGGCCAAAACAAAGCGATCAAAACCTGCTAGGTCGTTAATAATCTGAATTTGTCGATAATTGCCCTGATTTTCCAGCATTTGCGCTACTTTTTCCCCTTGACCGGCTCTCATTTCCACTAGCCAAAGGCCTCCCGATCGCAGATAATCGGGAGCAGTGGCCACTAGATAGCGCAGCGCGGTCAATCCATCTTCACCTCCATCGAGGGCCAAACGGGGTTCATGTTCCCGCACTTCAATTTGTAAGTCAAGGATTTCTGCACTGGGAATATAGGGAGGATTGGACAGCATACCGCTAATCTGTCCTTTCCACTTCTCTAGGGTGGTCCACCAAGAACCCTGTTTTAAGATAATTCTGTCGGCAAAACCCGTCTTGATGATATTTTCTTTGGCGATCGCTAAAGCCGTTTGACTGTAATCAATAGCATATATTTCTGCTTTTGTCAAGATGCTGGCCAGGCCAATAGCGATCGCACCGCTACCGGTTCCCAGATCTACCCAGATTCCCCCGTCGTCTCCTCTGACGGTTTCGCCAACAATATCGATTAATAACTCGGTTTCGGGACGAGGAATTAAGACTTCTGGGGAGACTTTGAGGGTAAAATTACGCCAGACCACCGATTCGAGCAAATACTGCAAGGGAACCCTTACTTGCAGGCGTTTTTGCCAGCGTTTAGTAATTTCCGACCAAGAATAACTCAAGGGGATTTTTTCTCGTTCGCGAAAGGATTGTAAGCGCAGGGAAAGAGTATCTAAATCTGTCACTGCTTGCAGAAAGATATCCACTTCTTTCGGAGATAGTTGCGCTTGCTCTAAATCAGCGATCGCCTGTTGGCGCCATTGACTTAATTCTTGACCGGAAATACTCGCAGACACAAGACTTAACGATTGGGGGCGGGGGGATTATTGGTATTATTATTAGGGCGTGGCTGATTTGCCGGGGGTTGGTTGGGAGCATTTTGGTTGCTATTTGCCCGAATAAAATCAATCGTTTCTTGGCTAGGATAGAGGAGAATTTTGGTTAAAGCTTCATCCTGGCTTTGTTGTAGGGTAGCGATGACACTTTCTAAGGGAATAACATCAATTTTCACCGTGGTCGCTTCTGCGGGATTAGCTTTTTTATATTGTTCTACCATTTGCAAAGCGGCGGCCTTTTCAAAGAAGAAAGGAATCAAATCCTGATTATTGCGACTGATCACCAGAAAATTACTCTCTTTTCCTGCTTTCGGCACAAACAAAGGTACACCACCTTGATATTGTTGACCTCTTTCACTGAGCAGTTTTTTCGCTGATTCTACTTCCGACTCTTTGGGAACAAAATCGATAATTAGACGATTTTGATCGGTTTGACTGGTTTGCATTTTATAGACCTGTGCCAAAGAAACAGCCTGAACTTTAACTTTGCTGGCCACTTCAGGATTCTCTTTTTTCAGTCGTTCAAAAAAGTTTTGTGCGTCCTGCCGACTGATAAAAACTCCCGTGAATTTCTGTTCTTTTTCTCCCACGGCAATTAGGGGAACTCCTTGATCATCGGCAATAGCGAAGACAGGTACAGACTGCAAGGTTTTGACGATTTGTTCTTCCGGTAAAGCGAGTGCTTTAGAATAGCTGCCCAGCAGCGAAGTCAACATTGTCGTTCCTACTAAACCAAGAGTTGCTGTCCAACGAATGAGAGATTTCATCAAAATAATTACCTCGTTATTACTATTAACCAATATTTGCCGTTAATCTGAACTATATCGTCTGCTTAACCCCTCCGATCAGGAGTTTTTTGATGAATAACAAGCCCCGAAAGTTCCCTTTATTGGCTTGCTTCTGAACCATCATAGCTAAAAAGCTCCATATTTGGTGAGATGTGGTCGCAGCGGCGGCCAGGAAATAGGGGCAATTTACGGACTGATCTAGGGAAGAATAGGGATTAATTGGATTTTTTAAGCTATATTTTCAAAAAAAATCGCTTTAGCTACGGTTTAAGCTTGCTTTTGCCTTAATAAGCACCAACTTGAGATCAAAAGGCATCCTCTTGTCTGAATCAGTTAGTCAACTGGCTACCCCTTGATCTTGGCACTGCTAATGACTTTCCGAGAGATGGCGCGGATGGGCGATCGCTAACCGCAGCCATTGATAGGAAACTAGATTTAAAATCAGTCCGATGATCAATAAAATTGCCATGAGAGCGATTTGATACCAGGCGATCGGTCTGACCAGAAGATCGGCGATCAGATGGGCTAAATTCAAGACAGAATAGAGAATTGTCAGCCAGAAATGGGCCTTTCTCAAGGAGCGACTTTCGCTAAAATTGACCCCGATAATCGCTAACATTGGCAGCAAAAAAAAGAGCAACATTCCCCAGAAAATCGGATCGAGATTGCTGGTTTGATGACTCTCGACGATCGATTGACCATGGAAAAGCGGCATTAAACCCAGTTGGGTGTGAAATAGAGTTCCCAAGAGGAATGTTGTCCAGAGAGCGGCAATTTTTTCGGGATATTTCGCTGTTTTCACGGTAATTATCCTCTTAATCGGTTAGTATAAAAGGTCGGGCTAGGTGAGAAAGTATTCTTAAATTTTTCCTAGTCACTTATCTATACATTCTAAAAAAAGTTTCTGTATTTAAAATTACTTTTTACAAAAAAACACAAAATAGTTTTTACTGCTGATCAGCCGTGGAGAAAGGCCGCTGCTATAGTGGTAAATTTAGCTAATTCTCAATCTAAAAATGTTTATGACCACAACCACTTGCGAGAGTAACTCGATCTATCCCGTGCGTTGGCAAGATAACAAAGTTTGGCTGATCGATCAAACCCGTTTACCCATGGAGTATGGGGAAGTTGAGATCACCAGCAGTGAAGCCATGGCCCGGGCGATCGAAACGATGATTGTCCGCGGCGCTCCGGCGATCGGGGTGGCGGCTGCATACGGTATGGTTTTAGGAGCGCAGGAAATTACCACCGACCAGAAAGAGCAATTTCTGGCTGATTTAACTAGAATAGCCGATCGATTAGCCCAAACCCGGCCGACGGCGGTGAATTTATTCTGGGCGATCGAGCGAATGTTAAAAGTGGCCAGGGAAAGTGGCCCAGAAGTGGCAGTAATTACCAAAAATCTCCTTGAAACTGCCCAAAATATCCAAAAAGAAGATGTGGAAACCTGTCGGGCGATCGGTCACCATGGTTTATTGGCGCTGCCGGAGCAACCGGAAAAACTGACAATTTTAACCCACTGTAATACTGGTTCCCTGGCCACGGCCGGTTATGGTACTGCTTTAGGGGTAATTCGTTCCGCTTGGACAGCAGGGAGATTAATACAAGTGTATGCAGACGAAACCCGGCCGCGGCTGCAAGGGGCAAAATTAACCGCCTGGGAATGTCTGCGGGAGGGAATTCCCGTCACCGTGATCACCGATAGCATGGCGGCCCACTGTATGCAGCAAAAACTGATCGATGCGGTGATTGTTGGGGCCGATCGCATTGCGGCCAATGGGGACACGGCCAACAAAATTGGCACCTATTCCCTTGCGGTGCTGGCAAAAGCTCATCATCTGCCTTTTTATGTGGCCGCGCCGCTATCGACGGTGGATTTTTCCCTTAAGGATGGTACGGGGATACCGATCGAACAGCGCGATCGTGCCGAAATTTATCAGGTGGGGACAACTACCCTTTGCCCTAGAGATGTTAACTTTTATAACCCCGCTTTCGATGTTACTCCCGCCGCTTTAATCACCGCTATCATTACCGAAAAAGGAGCGGTAACACCGGCTGAATTAATTTTTTTACCTAAAATGTCGGATGAATGCCCCCGCTAGATTTTTCGACAAGATACTCACTAAAATTAGAACGTAGGTTGGGTTGAAGCATGAAACCCAACGCCGGCATGGGTTACGCTACCGCTAACCCATCCTACAAATAATTTTGCCTCCTTGCTTAATAATCCTAATGAGTCTCCAAATGTATCCTTTTTTGGACGAAAATGCCTAAGTCCCAATGAGTCTCCAAATGTATCCCTGACTGACGGACACAAGTGGGTCAAAACCTGACAAGACAAGGGTTGCCAAAAAGAAAAATATCTGGGTAGATAGGGAAAAAGCAAGAATCCCTACAAGATGAAAACCGAGAAC
>NZ_SFBZ01000303.1:0-15415 GCF_007095495.1 Microcystis sp. M_QC_C_20170808_M9Col
GAAGCGCGATAGCGTAATGCACCGATTTAATAATAGGGGTGAATGGTGCTAATCTGGGGATTTTGTGGTAAAAAAGCGGAGATTTGTTCGATTCCGTCTTGATTGGGAGTGAGAATAACGGTGGCGACTTCTGGAATTACTCCAGCTTGGAGACTTTGATAATCGCTAACACCAGCATCGAGGAAAACTACGGTAGCGGTTAAACCCTGATTTCTCACACTATCCACCTGATTAGCTTGACTCAAGCCATCAGATTGAGCAAAATTGAACAAAACATCGTCAACAGCAGGAAGGCTCGGCAAAAGAGAAGAAGTGATGATATTAACCTCAAGGGATGACTGCGACTATTTTGTGCAAACAATCGCCAATTTTTCAAGACCCCTGTAACATCAATTAACATTTATACAGAAAACGGGTTTCTTCGAGAAACCCGTTTTCTCGATAATATTCACGATAACCCTATTATGCCTAAGATCTACCGTCTTGCCCAAGGTCATTTAAACCTATTGGAAACCTGTCCACCCAGATTTCAAAAAGTCTATCTAGAGGAACTTAACACACCGGCTGACCCTGAACAATTGCAGCGGCAAGAATGGGGCAGTCAGTTTCACCTATTATTACAGCAGCGGGAATTAGGACTGCCGATCGCATCTTTATTACGGGAAAATGAACAGTTAGAACATTGTTTAACGGCCCTATTAAAGGCTGCCCCGGCAATTGCCCAAAATCCGGGAGAAACCAATCGAGAAGCGGAACATTGTCGCAGTTTAACTGTGGGTAATTATTTATTAACGGTTATCTATGATTTAATTTTATTAGAGAGCGATCGAGCGGTAATTTTTGACTGGAAAACCTACTTAAAACCTATCGATGCTGACCAACTAGCCAAAAATTGGCAGACGAGACTTTATCTGTATGTGTTGGCAGAAACTTCTGCTTATCCTCTTGATAGTTTATCGATGACCTATTGGTTTGTGCAGTTACCCCGCAGCCCCGAACAAATTACTTTTAACTATAATCGGAAACTACACCAACAGACAGGGCGAGATTTACGCCGTTTATTGAAGGATCTCGATCGCTATCTATCAGCATACCAAAATGATTTAGTTGATTTTCCCCATCGTCCCGATTGTCAGCTTCATTGTCCCTATTATCTTAGACAAGAGCGATCGGACCCAATAGACTTACCCTCGATCGAGGATATCCCTGAAATCAATCCTTTTGTCTAAATCAGTTATCAGTTATCAGTTATCAGTGATCAGTGATCGGATCTAAGTAGCTGGTTATAATTAAATTAAAAATGGATTTTGCCTTTAATCCCCCCTTGATAAGGGGGGTATCTGATAATTTTTAACGCCTACCTACTTAAGTTTTAAGTTAGTTAGTTAGTTAGTTATAGCACTTTTCACGTTACTGAGGTATCGACAAGTTTTGCCAACAAAGGGTTTAATATCCTTGCCCATACCTCATTCTGATGAAAACTGCTATATTTATCTTCATCTTTATCCCTGTTTACTGTTTACTGATAACTGATCACTGATCACTGATCACTGATTACTGACAATTCTCCTTCTCCGCCGCGTTAACCATAGTCGATAATAATAAAAGACAGATCGATCGCTTGCGCTCATGACCGGCAACCACTACCAAACCTTAGAAATCAGCCATAAATCGACCCCTGACGAGATTAAACGGGCCTATCGGCGTTTAGCCAGACAATTCCATCCCGATAGTCAAAACGATAGTGCCAGTCACGATAAAATCGTCGCTATTAACGCCGCCTACGAGATTTTAAGCGATCCGAGGCTAAGAAAGGACTATGATAACCAACTAATCGCCAATTTTCCCGAAAAACGCGGCCAACGCACTGCCACTGCCCAAGCAAATTACCATCGTTACAAAGAGGCAGTCCAGGAAGACGAGGCCCTGGTGAAACAGTGGTATAACCAGACCTATAGCCCGATTAATCGTCTGATCGGTCAAATTATCCGGCCTCTCAAAGGTCAGATCGATCACCTATCCGCCGATCCCTTCGATGATCAGTTAATGGCTGTTTTTCAAGACTATCTAGAAACCTGTCGCCAAAATCTCGATCGAGCCAAAACCCTCTTTTGCCAACGGCCCAACCCTGCCAAAATGGCCAAAGTGGCCGCTTCTCTTTACTACTGTCTCAATCATCTCACTGATGGACTAGAAGAATTAGAAACCTTTACCCTTAACTACGATGATCGCTCTCTCCACACCGGTCAAGAAATGTTTCGCATGGCCCAGCGTTTACAGGTAGAAGCTAAACAGATAGCCAGTCAGTGCCAAAATTAAATCTCTAGCCATGGGCAAAAAAAAAGACGAAAATAGATCAAGACCAGATTTACCCAACCCTAGCTTAACCCCGATGAGAGACAAACAATCAGAAATTACCAATATATCCACCCCTAGAGATTCTGATCTTTATTCCTTGCCTCCGGCCGTCCAACGGGCTGCTAATATCCTTTTACGTCAGGGAAGAATCGGTTTTTGGACGCAGATTGTCCTGGGCGTAATTTCAGGGGTTTTATTACTCATTGCTACCGCTAGTTTATTAGGGACGAGACAACGCACTTCTGGCATTGAAATCGGTGTTTTATGTGCCATTGGTGGGGCTGGTTTCTTGGTGGTCGCCATTTTCTTTTCCTCTCGTTACATGAAAATTGCCCGTCAAATGTTGAGGGGTGATCAAGATAGTCGCCCGAAAAAATCCGATACTATTCAGTTAATCCGTCAGGGTTTAATCGCTAATATTATCGGGATGTTTTTAACGATTTTGGGAGCGCAAGCGTTAGCGGGAATCGTCTTAATTAAATCCCTCAATGTTCCCCAAGGTACTTTTAATGTTGCCTCTAACCCCAGTCAATTTGTTAATTCGGTTGATCTGTTAATTGTGCAGGCTAATACTAATACAATTCTCGCTCACTTTACTGGTATCGTTACTTCTTTGTGGCTTCTTAATCGTATTACTTCTAAATAAATATGGCCATGCAACGCACCCGTTTAAGTACGCTGGCTAATGTCACCAGCAGTCGATTTAATAGCTTTTTTGGTAATCCTTGGCGGCGGATTTCCCTACAGATAATTTGTGTTTTATTTGGAATTTTTTCTGGTCAAGCAATTGTCACCACTGCTGGACAAACTGCTCAATGGGATGTCACAGCTGCTGGTTTATTAGTGCTGTTTACGGAGGCGATTAGCCGGATTGTTTACCGAAAAAGTTCTCAGGCTAAACCCGCACCGATTCTGCGAGAATCTTTCAATTTACTCAAAATTGGTATCACCTATAGTTTGTTTCTAGAAGCCTTTAAAATTGGCTCTTAAATAGGGTTTGCTGAAAATGTTTCTTGGTGGGGTGAGGATTCAGGAGCCAGTAGGGGAAGGTGGAAACCTTGCCCTTAAGTGCCGACCGGCAGCGAGCGATCGTAGCCAGCCTAGACAGAACTAATGTATTAGTTAAGCTGCCCAACGATACCCTTACTCCATGGCGCTTCTCAGGAAAATAAGGATTTCAGACGTTCATTCTCATTAGTACATTAAAATTACCCAGCTTTAGCATAGGCTCTGTAAGACTTTTAGCCATGGCTAATATATTCATACGGGAGAAGTTCAGTTATAATTAAATTACCAAATTATATTTAGGGCAAATTTTTTTAATCATCATGCCACAACAATCCTTAATCACTAAAACCCTGACAGCGCAAGCCATTACCCCCCCCGCACAAAATAGTTTAAATGTCAAGCTTTTTAGAAAAATACTTTTATTGTCTCCCCTGTTGTTTTGGGAATTATTGGGTTTAGAAGTTAGCTCAGTTAAAGCAGTAGAAAACCTACAATGTCCCGTTATTTCTAGGGAAGAAGTTGATACTAATGCTCTTAAAAGAGAAATTGCTAATTATTCAGCCACTCTGCGAGTCTATCCTAGCGATCTGGGTACGATTAAACTTTATCTTCAACGGGGAATGGCCCGAGAAAAAATCAACGATCAAAACGGTGCGATCGATGATTTCAGTCAATACATTTGGTATAGTAATTATAATGCTCCCGCCTTCAAAGATCGACAGTTACTAGCTCAAGCCTATTATCAAAGAGGTGTGTTAAAGTTAGCCATGGTGATTGAGGGAGAAAAAACCCCTATAGCCGCCGAGGAAATCCCTGTTATTGAGGAAAAAACCCCTATAGTTGAGGAAATCCCTGTTATTGAGGAAGAAACACCCTTGATTGAGCGAGAAAGCCGAATCAAGGATCAGCATCAGCTAAAATTATTAGAAGCTGCTCGCTCAGATTTTCAGCAAGCCTTTAAGTATAATCCCAATAAAAGCGAAGTTTACTTTAACCTAGCAATTATTGCGTCTTTGCTCAATCATCAATCCTTGGCTTTAGATTATTACCAGCGTTTCATTGGTTATGAAACTGAAGATTATCGCGGCTATTATCATCGAGGACAGCTATACTCTCAGTGGGGAAATTATGCAGAGGCTATCAAAGATTATGATCTGGCTATTTTATACAAACCCGATCTAATTGAAGGCTATTATAATCGGGCTATAGCTTTAGAAAAGATAGGGGGAAAACGAGAGGCTTTTAAGGATTATAAAATCGTTTTAAAATGCTCACCCAAACTATTTTTAGCCAAGAATGCTCCTAGCAGTTATCAAAACCGTGCCAGAGTACAACTTGAAATCGCTGACGAGGAAGTAGAATTAGCCAATTTATCTTCTAATTCCCCCCAAGGATATCAAACAGCGATCGAGTATTATAATGGAGCCATCAAAGATCTAGCACTTGTCATTCGTATTAATCCCAACTACGATAAAATTCCCCATTCTAGAGCATTTCTTAAACGGGGTTATGCTCACCTAAGACTCAACAATAATCAAGGGGCAATTCAAGATTATAACCAAGCAATTTATCTGCAACCCCAAGACGCAAAAGCCTATGTATATCGTGGGTTAATGCGAGCCAATAAATATCAAGAATACGCAGGAGCTTTAGAGGATTTTACTGCGGCAGTGGCACGAAATCGTCATGATGCAGCCGCTAACTATCATCGGGGGTTAGTGCTGTATAAATTGGGGCGTTATCAGGAGGCAGTAGATAATTATAATATTGCCTTAGCCCAAGATGATGGGATTAATACACCTAGTTTTACTTCTCGATCTGTCTGTAGCGAAAATATCCGAGAATCTGCCGACAGAAATTATTTTTATAACTCCAGAGAAACCGATTTTCGTCCTAATTATAATGTCTCTTGTCATGCTCAAGCCCGGGGAGATGCTTATTTTGCTCTGAAAAATTTTGCTGCGGCCGAAAGAGATTATACTACTTATATAGTTGCCCATCCTAACGATCCAGAAGGGTATCATAAACGGGCTAATGCGCGTTTTGAAAAAGGGGATAAACAGGGAGCGATCGAGGATTATAATGTATTCCTACAAAAAGTCCGTGATGCGAGAATTTTCTATAGTCGTGGTAATAGTAGCGCTGACGTGGGAGATGACCAAGGAGCGATTGCAGATTACCTGCAATCTTTGAGCATTAATCCTATCGATGTGACAGCGTATAGTAATCGGGGAAATGCACGCACTGATACCGCTACTATTCCCGATAATGTACAAGTAACACCGAGAATATCGGAGAATCCGATCGCCTATAATAATCGTGGTATTATTCGACGACAAACTGGGGACAAGGAGGGTGCTTTAGAGGATTTAGATAAGGCAGTTAGCTTGAATTCCAATAATCCGATCGCCTATAATAACCGGGGAGTTATTCGCTTTGATTTGGGAGATAATGCCAGTGCTTTGGAGGATTTAAATATGGCTATTTCTCTCCAGTCTAACTATGCTGAAGCTTACTATAATCGAGGTTTAGTTAAGGAAAAAATGGGCGATAAGAAGGCAGCGATCGCTGATTATCAATTAGCAATTACTTATCAGCCAAATTATGGCGAAGCTTATTATAATTTGGCGCTTGCCACCTACGACGATAAAAATCCTAGTAGTCGAGTAGCGAGCCTTAACTATTTGCAAAAAGCCGCTAATGCTTTGATAAAAACTGGTAATTTAGAACTTTATGAACGCGCGGTAGAATGGATGTTAAAAATGCAGTAATTTCTCGAAAAAATAAGCTCATTTTTGACAAAGACTTCAAGACTTGGCTATTTCAAGCCTTCAAAGAGCGGGGGAGTCTCTTATTGCCGATCAATTAGCCGCTAATCATCATACAAGGTTGGGTTGACGTAAGGAAACCCAACAATACACCCAAGGAAACCCAACAAAAAGATTCAGACAGATTTAGGTGTTGGGTGTTGGGTTTCGCTTTTCCTGAGAATTGAGAGGTTTTCTTTAACCTATTTATTCGCTCAAACCAACCTACGGACTCTAATTTTTACTCATTTCTTGGCGAATCATGCTGATTAGTTTTTGAGCTTTTTGATAACCTGCTTCATTCCCTTGTTGACGATATAATTCTGAGGCTTTTTCGGCATCAGCAAGGGCTTTTGGAAAGTCTCTTGTCAAAGCATAAACAAACCCCCGATTGTAGTAAGCCATAGCATAATTAGGATTAATTTCAATAGCTTTGCTGTAGTCAGAGAGGGCTAAATCGTATTTCTGCTGGTTATAGTAAAGAACCCCCCGATTGATGTAAGCATAAGCATAATTAGGATTAATTTCAATAGCTTTGCTGTAGTCAGCTAAAGCTAAATCGTATTTTTTTTGGAGACGGTAAAGCTCCCCCCGATTGTAGTAAGCCACAGCATAATTAGAATCAAGTTCAATGGCTTTGCTGTAGTCAGCTAAAGCTAATTCGTATTTCTGCAAGTCAGAGTAAAGATTCCCCCGATTGTAGTAAGCATTAGCATAATTAGGATTAATGTCAATGGCTTTGCTGTAGTCAGCCAAAGCTAAATCGTATTTTTTTTGGAGACGGTAAAGATCCCCCCGAACGAAGTAAAAGTGACTAAAATTTGAATTAAGTTCAATAGCTTTGTTGAGGTCAGCCAAAGCTAAATCATATTTTTGTTGGCGATAGTAAAGAATCCCACGATAGAAGTAAGCCGAAAAAACATAACCAGAATTAAGTTCAATAGCTTTGTTGTAATCAGCTAAAGCTAATTCGTATTTCTGCAAGTCAGAGTAAAGATTCCCCCGACTGGCGTAAGCACCAGCATCATTAGGATTAATGTCAATAGCTTTGTTGTAATCAGCTAAAGCTAATTCGTATTTTTGTTGGCGACGGTAAAGATTCCCACGATTCTCGTAAGCCTTAGCAAAATTACGATTAAGGTCAATAGCTTTGTTGAAGTCAGAGAGGGCTAAATCGTATTTTTGTTGGTAAGAGTAAAGACCCCCACGATTCTCGTAAGCCTTAGCATCATTAGGATTAATGTCAATAGCTTTGTTGAAGTCAGCTAAAGCTAATTCGTATTTTTCTTGGAGACGGTAAAGAACCCCCCGCCCTCTATAATATAAACCATAATTAGGATTAAGTTCAATAGCTTTGTTGTGGTCATCTAAAGCTAAATCGTATTTTTGTTGGGAGGAATAGTGCAACGCTCGAACAGAGTAAGCCATAGCAAAATTAGGATTAAGTTCAATAGCTTTGTTGTAGTCATCTAATGCTAATTTGTATTTTTGTTGGAAGAAATAGTACTTCGCTCGAATCACATACCACAAAGCACGAGGAGCGAGATCAATTGCCTGATTAATCGCAGCTAATCCCTCATCATAGCGTTCTAAACTATCTAATACTGACCATTTTGTTATATAAGATCTAGGACTATTGGGAAACAGAGAAATCGCCTGATTAATCACGGTTAATGCTTGCTCATAATTTTCTCTGGCTTCTCTTTCTCTACCAGCACTTGTTGAGAAGCCACCTAAAACAGCATAAACATTACTTTGCAGTTGTAAAATACTACTGTGAAACTCCTTTAAATCTTCCCCTTTAGGTAAGGTATTAATCGCTTGTTGCAAAGCTTCTATAGCTGGTTGATATTTATCTAAAGCAAATAACGCTAATCCCTTCCCATACCAGGCTAAATAGACATTATCGGGGTCATTTTGCTTAATCGCCTCATCAAACGCCTTAATTGCTTCCTCAGACCTCCGTAACCGCCATAATTGTCCTCCCCTTTCTATCCAAATATCCGCCTTCGCATTGGTATTAGGGACAATAACACCAGTAATCGCTTGAATAATTTCTTGTTTTTGTTGCGGACTAACTTGGGGTTGAGCAGTGGTTAATAATTGCGGTTTTACCTTCAATCTTTCTTGCAATCCGATAAAAGTGCTAATGGGAATCCCCAAACTAAACCCTAACTGAATTTTCCCTCCCCCTGCTCCTTCCGAACGTCCATGAATCCCTATTACTTTCCCCTGAGAGTCTAAGACTGCACCACCACTCATTCCCCCAAATGTGATGCTAGTATAAACTAATTCATACCCTCCAGTTAAAGAACTGACACTTTTTAATACTGCCCCTTGTTCATTGCTTAAGTCACTTTGGCGGGTTAGTAGTAATCCCATTTCTTGATCTTTGATTCTACCTCCACTAAACAACCATTTCGAGGGATTTTGTCCAATTTTGGCGAAGCCTGCGGCAAAAACAAAATCATCGGTATTTGGGTTATAATTCGCTATTTCCGCAACGGGATAATTGTCCAGGCTTTCAAACTGAAAAACTGCTAAATCTACCCCTTCCTGCCGAATGATGGTGCTTTTCTCGATGTTTCGAGTTTTGCCGTCGCTGGTGACGACGGTGTAGGTGTGATCGGGACAAGGTTTACTTGCAGCATCTTGACTTTCTTCCTTGTTCTCACATAATACATGGTCTGCGGTTAAAACTGTGTAAATATTGCCTTTTTTAGCAATAATTACGCCACTTCCATTGGCTTTACTGCTACTATCAATCCGCACGGTGAAACCCTTCGCTTTCGTTTCTAATTCGGCGATATAGCCAGTATAGGCGGTGGTTTCTATATCGGGGTTCACCTGCGGTAGGGGCAGGTTATAGGCGCTGAGGATTTCAGGCCGGATGTAGGTTAATAGGGTATGAAGGGAAATGCCCCAGTTAACCGCTCTCATCTGTTGGATTTCTGCGTCTGTGGGTTTTGTACCGTCTTCGTAGATGTAGTTAGAGAGAATCGGATGGGCCGATCGCCCGTTAATGCCGATTAACTCATCCTCGAAAAAGATACCACCGCCACTCATTCCCTGCACGATATCGCCACTATAACCGACGCTGTAGCCCTCCCGGAGGGGTCGATCGCTTGTTTGTTCAATTTTCCCGTTATCGGTGGTGTACTGCCCCGTTTCTGCGGAATAACCGGTTACAGTGATATCTAGTTCCGCATCCGGGGAAATGGCGCGAATTTTAGCGATCGGATAATCCCTGGTATCGCTAAACTCCACGAGGGCCAGATCCTTATCTTTTAAAAGGGAATTCGGCGCGATCGAGGCTGTGCGGGTTTGGCCGTCGTGGGTTTGGATCTGTAGGGTGGTCGCGCCGCGGGTAACGTGAGCGTTGGTCAAAACGAGATATATACTGCCTTTTTTCCCGATAATGATTCCCGATCCCCGATTTATCTCGCTAGTAATCTTAACGGTGACTTGACGGATCGATCGCTCGATCTGCGCGTTTGGGCTGTCTTCCGCCACGATCGCCGGAGCAGAGAAAGGGGATATCGCTTTAACCGGTACGACGGGCAGAAGTAGGAGGCTTAGGAGTAGGGGAAAGGGTTTCAACATGGTTATTATGGGGAAATTCGGGGTAAAACAGCGAAAATTCTAGCGGGTGGGAACGCAATTATTTTGCGGGCCAGCAGATCTCGTACCACAGGGTGCGTCGCGATCGGCGAGTGGTGCTTTGGCGAAAAACTCCGTCATCGAGATATAGGTTTTATCTCCGGAATTCTGGAGGAGCATATCCGAGCTTTTCCCCTCTAGGATGTCCATGAGTTGTTGCAAGACTAAATCTGGATTGTCGTGGGGTTTAAGGGTAAAAAGTTGGCTATTACCATCGCAGGGATCGCCGGATCGTGAAACGCTGCAGATGATCGGGTATCCCTTCGCCCGGCCGGTGGTGAGATAGTTAAAACGCCCTTGATTATAGGCTTCCTGGAATTTTTTCGTGACTTCCTCGCAACGAACCGGGGAACGTTTGGAGAAATATTCCGATTTCCAGCCGATAATCCGCACATTGCCGCTCCTTTGGGGAATCCAAGCCAGGGTAGCGGGTATTTTTCCTCCCGATGCGCGATCGAACACCTCTTTACAGAAGAAGGTGACGCCATTCGGGGTGGTCGATTGGCTGAAACCGGGGGCGATACCACCGAGGAGGACAGTGGCGAGGAGGCCGACGCAAGCGAGACGGTGGGAAATATGTCTAGAGTTCATAGGGATAGTTCCTCAGAAAATAGGGATTAGAATCGTGATTAGGGTCAAAATGGGATTATTTAAGGGTTAGCGGCGGCGTTGAGGGTGTAGCGACCCGATTCACCCCCTTCGCGAGAGGTAGCCACTAGGATATAAACTCCATCGGCGGGTAATTCGGTTACGAGTCGAGCGTTAAAATCCCCGGGAGCGCGATCGACACGCTGGTTACTACGGGCGACCTGTGGGTATTTTGTCCCCTCGGAAGATTGGAGAACGCGATAGAGGACAAGATAGGGAGCGATCTCGTTGCTGTTCATATCCAGAACGATTTTCTGTCCGGCACGACCCTCGAACCCGTAATATTGCTCGTTTTGGTCTTTGGTCAAGTTGCCTTGAACGGTCTGACCGTTAAGAGGGAGGGCGAGTAACTGTATCCGATCGTCCTGTCCTAATGTTGAGACGGTGGAGACATCACCTGTTTTAACTGCGGTGAGGAAAGCTTGCAGGCGATCGAGGGAAACGGCGAAATTAATGCCGCTCTGGGTAAGGCCGATCGGGTTTCCCGCACCGTCGTAAACGTAACTCCCGATATCGCCCGCGACGTTAACCCCCACCACTTCCCCCCGTGAATTCAAAAGCGGCCCGCCGGAATTGCCTTTGTTGATATTAGCGTTGTGTTGCACAATGCCTTTTTCGGGGTCGAGACGGCTGATAATGCCCTGGGTGAGGGTGTTTTGATAGTCCTCGTTTAAGGGTGTGCCGATGGCGAAAACGCTTTCGCCGACTTTGGCGGAGTTCGGACGGGCGAGGGGAAGATAGGGCAGGTTTTGGCGGTTATAAATCCGCAGGACGGCCAGATCCACGCCATTTTTAGCGAAGCCGATCACGTCTGCCGAGGCCTGCTGTCCGTTGGAAAATTTCACCGTCACCACCCGGGGGCCGTCCGCAACAACGTGGGCGTTGGTAATGATGATACCGTCGGGACTGACCAGAAAGCCGCTACCGTGGCCGCTGCCATTTTTGACGGTGACGACGGCGGGGCTGGCTTTCTGATAGACTCTAGAAGCGGTCTGCTCCTGCGCGAGGATGGGTGGAATGTTTTCCATCAGGAAGCCTCCTGGTTGAACGAGTAGGCCAGTGGTGGCCAGTAGCACCGATAGGGTGAAAGTAATTGGTTTCATCGGGTTGGCTCCTCTTTAGTCGGGGGATACTTGCAAGTATGTTATCGTTGGTTTTTTTCCAATTATGCGATCAAGTTTTAAGTCCTCAGATTGCTTTTTTTACAAAAGTTTAGAGGGGGAGAGCGATCGCTATCCCTTGCAACTTACGCACCTATCTGCCGTAGTGCTTCTATGGCGCTGTTGTACATTTCTGTGTTTCCCTGCTGGCGAAATAATTCGGCGGCCGTTGTTAGATCGGCGATCGCATTTTGTCTCTGGTTAAATGCGAGATGGACGTATCCGCGGAAATGGTAAGCGTAGGCAGCGCGGGGGTTTAGTCGGATCGCGGTGTTCAGGTCTTGAAACGCCGGCCGCCATTGTTCGCGAATCGTGTAAATCATGCCCCGACCGAGGTAAGCTTCGGTATAGTCTGGATCGAGTTCGATCGCTCTGGTGAATTGAGCGAGGGCGAGATCATATTTTTCCTGTTGGATGTAGTTAATTCCCCGGTTAAAGTGGGCGATCGCTTCTTTGTAGTTCGCTTGAGCGATCCGGGTTTCGGCTGGTTGTCGGCTTTCTAGGGCCATAACGGGGCGAACAGTGGCGAGGGTGGAGAGGCCGATTAGGCTGACGGTGGTGAGAAGGGCAAAGGATTTCATGGGTAGTGCCTCGGTGAGGGTGATTTGAGCTTCTACCTAATTCATCGGTTGCTTTTTTGGGAATATGCAGGATAGGGCGATCAATTTTTTTTCCTTTCGGGTACAAAAGGAAAAAGCGCGGCAATCGGCATCGCTTTGTTATCATTTAGTGAAAAATACTTGTTTTTTTTGATGCAATATGGTAAGCAAATCCCCGACGATTACTGATGCGGAATTAATTCGCCTCAGTTGTCAGAACCCGGAATTAGGCTTTGAACGCAATGCAGATGGAACGTTAGTCACTATGCCCCCGATCGGAAGTATTTCAGCGAATCGAGAACTGAAAGCCGGCGCTCGCCTGCTCTACTGGGTCGAACAGAACGGGTTAGGAGAGGTATTTAGTTCTAGCGGCGGTTTTAAACTGGCCAATAGCGCGGTACGCTCTCCCGATGTGGCTTTCGTGGCGAGAGAACGTTTACCGTCCGGTTGGCAGGAAAGGGAGGATGAATTTCTCGATCTCGCGCCGGATTTCGTGATCGAGATCCGTTCTAAAACCGATAGTTTATCCAAGTTAAAGCGGAAAATGGAGGAGTATCGGGAGAACGGGGTGAAGTTAGGATGGTTGATTGATCGCCACAATAAACAGGCTTTCGTCTACCGTCAGGACGGGACGATTACCTGTTATCCCGA
Source organism: Microcystis sp. M_QC_C_20170808_M9Col (assembly GCF_007095495.1). NCBI lineage: Bacteria > Bacillati > Cyanobacteriota > Cyanophyceae > Chroococcales > Microcystaceae > Microcystis > Microcystis sp. M_QC_C_20170808_M9Col. The sequence continues at coordinate 12,892 of NZ_SFBZ01000303.1, forward strand.
GAACGCGATTTTAAGCGGGGAAGATGTGGTTCCGGGGTTCACCCTAGCGCTAGAAATCTTGCTGTAAGATCGATCGCTTTTTTCGGGGTGAGATTCAAAATCGATCGAGTATCTAGACCGCGCCTAATTGCCGTAGGAATTGCAGGGCTTTTTCGCGTGCTGGCGCGTTCCCTTGCTGGCGGAACAGTTCGGCGGCTTGTCGGAAATCCTCGATCGCTTTTTCCTTGTCTAGCCGATAGACGTAAGGAAACCCAACAATAGACCCAAGGAAACCCAACAAAAAGGAAACCCAACAATACACCCAAGGAAACCCAACAAAAAGATTCAGACAGATTTAGGTTTTGGGTGTTGGGTTTCGCTTTCCCTGAGAATTGAGAGGTTTTCTTCAACATATTTATTCGCTCAACCCAACCTAGGAACTACGGGCGCTCACTACTTAATTTAATCACTTGTTGCTCAGGAAATTTAAGGGTAAGTTCCCATTCTCCCCCTAATTCCCTCATCATACGGGTTAAATTTTCTAGGGTAAGATGTTGTTTTAAATCATCCGATTTTGCTGAGAAACAGGGCTGTTCACTTTCGCTTTCCGTGATTTCTTCAGAAGAAAGTCCTAGGCGTTGAAGAAGTTCATCAATGATTTGCATTTCTTGTAAAAGCTCTTGGGTTTTAGCTTCAATTTTTGCCCTTCTTTTAGAGGGCAGTTTATCCATTTCTTCATCAAAGGTAATCATAGATTTTGCTCCGTTAAGGTTTTTAAATAGGCTTCAAATCTTTTTTCAGCGATGGGAATGTTTTTTTCATACCATCTTTTATCGCCAGTTTTATTTCCTCCTACTAGCATGATAGCTTGACGGATAGGATCGAAAGCAAAAAGCACTCGCCAAGGTTGTCCTTGATGCTGTACTCGCAATTCTTTAAGGTTAGGGTAACGACTGCCTTGAAGAGTGTCAACATAAGGTCGTCCTAACAAGGGTCCTTTTTGTTTAAGTAGCCCAATATAAGCCAAGATTGAATCTTGTACAGTTTCTTCTTGTTCGTATAGCCAATCTCGAAAGGCTTCATCAAAGATAATATTCTATTCCATCTTTTTTTCTCCTAATTTTTACTCATTTCTTGGCGAATGATGCTGATTAGTTTTTGAGCTTTTTGATAACCTGCTTCATTCCCTTGTTCTAGGTCAATTTTTGCTTTTTCGGTTTGTCGTAATATGGCATATAAAACACCACGACTACGGACTATAGTAATCATAGCAATTATCGTCGATTGGGTTGACGTAAGGAAACCCAACAAAAAGATTCAGACGGATTTAGGTGTTGGGTGTTGGGTTTCGCTTTCCCTGAGAATTGAGAGGTTTTCTTTAACATATTTATTCGCTCAAACCAAGCTAGGGACTGCACCTAGTTTTTTACACACAATTCCTGATGGTTTAAAATAGCTTCTGATACCTCAATGAGCAGAAAAGCGATCGCATCTTGATGATCCGCGTCGGTTAAAATGGTTTCGAGCGTGCTAGGGGTGGGAATTTCGTCCCCATCTGCCAACATGAAGGAAATATGACCTTTTAAGGCTTCAGTTGCCATTTTTTTCGCTTCTTCGATGGTTTCTCCTGCACTAATACAACCCGGAAAGTCATAAAATTGTACCCCATAATCACTATGGTTATCTTTATGAACGGTGGCTAAATAAGTAATCATTTATTTCTCCTTTATCGTAATTTAATACCGGCTTGTTTTTCGATACTGATTAGGGTTTTAAGGGGAATATCCTTTTTAGGGTGAGGAACAGTCACTTTCCCTTTTTTATGGGGATGTTTAAAATGATGATGACTTCCTGTTGTACCTACTTGATACCATCCCTCATCCTTCAGTTTTTTGATAACTTCTCGACTTTCCATAATTGATGATTTCTATTTCACCCCCCTAATTGTTGTAAAATCTGCATCACCTTTTCATAAGTTGCCATATTATCCTGTTGGCGGAATAATATAGCTGCTTGTTGTAGATCAATTTTTGCTTTTTCGGATTGTCCTAATATGGCATATAAAAGACCACGATTGCCGTAAGCCTCAGCATAATTAGGATTAATTTCAATGGCTTTGGTGTAGTCAGAGAGGGCTAATTCGTATTTCTGCAAGTTATAGTAAAGAAGCCCCCGATTGACGTAAGCTTGAGCCAAATTAGGATTAATTTCAATGGCTTTGCTGTAGTCAGAGAGGGCTAATTCGTATTTCTGCTGGTAATAGTAAAGAAGCCCCCGATTGTAGTAAGCCATAGCATAATTAGGATTAATTTCAATGGCTTTGCTGTAGTCAGAGAGGGCTAATTCGTATTTCTGCAAGTCAGAGTAAAGAAGCCCCCGATTGTAGTAAGCCAGAGCAAAATTAGGATTAATTTTAATGGCTTTGCTGTAGTCAGAGAGGGCTAATTCGTATTTCTGCAAGTTATAGTAAAGATTCCCCCGATTGTAGTAAGCCTCAGCAAAATTAGGATTAATTTCAATAGCTTTGTTGAAGTCAGCTAAAGCT
>NZ_SFBZ01000304.1:0-13477 GCF_007095495.1 Microcystis sp. M_QC_C_20170808_M9Col
TCACTTATCATTTTCGTTATTTAGGTCATATATGGTAAATATGACTTATCTTTTTTTGGAGTCTGTGTCTGTATTTTATGCTACATAAGCTTTTCAGCTTGCTTGTCCCCCTGTCAGTTGTGGAAATTGCCCCCGGAATAGAGATGGTCTCGATTATCACCAAAGAATCGGCGGAAAAATTAGGCGTTGCCCTGGGAAAATAAGTCTATGGGGTGGGTTAAATCCTCTGATGTGATGATTGCCGTGGAATAAAGTTTTAGCTTAATTAATCTGGTTAGAGGCCTGTTTTGATCGTCTCTAAATACCCCTGATAACTTGACCGGAACTGTTCGATCGATAAGTCCTTTGTCCAATATTCTACCAGAGCATGACCCCAAGCCCAAGCTTCCTTGTCGGCAGTGCTAGAATTTTCTAATAGTATTGGCCAAAGTGCCAATAAATCAAAACTTTTATTCTCTGGATTCAAGAGAGAAAAAAGCTCATAGGCCATCTGTAATTTACCGATCGCTACCGGTAATTGTTCCACAGGAATTTGTTCAGCTAAAAGATAGGCTAAAGTCGGTCTTCCTGTGGCTAAAGTGGAGATAAAACCTAGAATAGGACTTTTTAATAGGGCCGTTAAACCTTGCCCCGTGGCCATCTGTAAAGTATAGCGATCGATTATTTTAGCCGCTGCCAGGGTTCGAGTTTCTAAATCCGCTAAAAAACGGGCTAAACGCAACTGTTTGGCGGGCGAAATTGCCCCCAGCAAAGCGATTGATAACTCCTCATCCCCCCAAGCTTCTCTATCCGGCTGTTGACTGACCATCGGCAAAATGCGATCGCAGAGATTCTCGAATAATTCCGCCCGATACTGCAAGCATTCGCGGATATTGACTTCTTTGGGACTTTCTCCCGTCAGCCAATTATAGGGGGGTTGCCACTCTCGCACCGGACGCAGGCGATCAACTTGAGAAACACAGACTATAACTGGTAAATTGTCAATAGTTTGTTGCAAATCTTTAAGAAAAGCCTCATCCATGGCCAGGGCGGGATCGAGGGCGGGAGTTACCAGAATCAATAAATCGGCGTTTTCGGCATAATTGAGAACCTTTTGCCGATAATCAGCCCGATTTGCCTGTTCGTAGCCCGGGGTATCCCAGAGGATTAACTCGTCTCCTTCTGGGGTTTGCCAATGGTAGGATTGGATGGCATCGGTACTGGGCAATAGATCCACTTGGGCTAAATCGGCCCGAAAGAGAGTATTGATTAAACTGCTTTTGCCGGCCCCGGTGCGTCCAACCAGCAGAATATTAACCAGTTGGCGATCGATTTCCGTGATTGGTTCAGCTTGGGCGAGAATTTCCTTGAGAGTAGTAGTGGCGATTTTCGTCTTGGTGGGGAGAGTTGGGGCGAGATTACTGCCACTGTAGAGTAACACCGCTTGGCGAGAGAGATTTCTCAGGGCATTTTCCCGCAAAACTTGCCCTAAATTGACTAATAATTGCTGATCCGCTCGATCGCTGTACTTTTGACTGGCCACTTTAGCCACAGCCGCGGCGGGATTGATCACCCATTGCGCCCAATTCCAGACTTGCCAAAGTTTCCGGGCTGAGGGTTGCAATTTTTGATAAACTTCGTAGGCCTGATAGGCTTGCCCGATGGTGATTTGATTCAGGGCCGGGGAAAGATTCTGCATCCAGCGATCGCTATCATCCACGGTTCCCCGAATTAAACCGTAGGCCTGGGGAATGTAAATATTTAATAAGGGGTACTTGACATCCGGGTAATATATATGGGCGATGGCACTGACCAAATCCTGACAGCGTTGCCAAAAAGTCGCCCAATCTTCCCAAACCGGGCGATCATTGCGGGCCTCGACGATAATCCTCTCGATAATTTCCTCGACATTGCCCCCGGAATCACCGTCAGGAGGGGTTAATTCTGCCTTCACTTCGGCAATGGTGGCTTCAATTTCCCTGACCCCTGGGCGCGTCCATTTGACCAACAGGAAGCGCCAAGCGACAAAAATCAGGGTAAAAACTGCCCAAATCCAATTTAAACCCCATTGATGGATCTGAAAGCCGGCGGCCACGATCAGAAAAATCACCACGGCGGCGATCGGAACTGCTAAAATCAACCCTTGCCAAGTTTTTAACCGTAACATTGCTCGATCTGGTTTTTTTCCATTCTACCGATCTCTGATTCTCGGTTAGGGGGGCAGAAATTAGGCAGTGGCATCAATTTGGGCGAGGATTGCCGTGGACAACTGACAAAGTTGTTGATGACAAGGACCATTACTAGCCATGATCCCCCCCCATTGCCGCACATCGCCGCGATTATAGCGCACGGGTTGACCGTCAAAATAGGAAAATTTGCCGCCGGCTTCCGTTAAAATCAACTCCGGAGCGGCAAAATCCCAGTCTTTAGCCGCCGATTTCCCCGATAGGGAGATATAAACATCGGATTTTTGTTCGAGGATCGTGGCAATTTTACAGCCCACACTAGCCACATAATTTTTACCGAAGAAGGGTATTTGACTTAATAAATTATCAAAACGTTGGTCGCGATGGGTACGACTAACCACCAGATAGAGATCGGTAATTTTATCTTTATTGGCAACTTTTACCTGTGTAATATTTCCGTGGCTAGTTTCTAGAAAAGTGCCTTTTCCTTTTTGGGCAAAATAGAGTTTTTCTTGATCCGGTAGGGCAACCACGGCGATGATCGGTCTTCCCTGATAACATAAAGCGATATGTAGGGCATATTCTCCCGTTTTGTTGATAAAATCGCGGGTTCCGTCCAAAGGATCGATAATCCATACCCAATCTTTCGGGATAGCTTCATTGCCTTGATGGGTTTCCTCGCTCAGATAACCAAAGTCGATATCAGAAAAATTTGTTTGTAATTCCCCTAAAATATAGTTATTTGCCGCTAAATCCGCCGCCGTCACCGGTCCGCCTTTTTTCTTCTTGTTAACGGCTAAATCCTGTTCACCGCGGTGGTAGGATTGGAGAATTTTAGCACCACCCCAACCGACGGCACGAGTCACAGCTAAAATGCGATCGAGCGTTTCGGTATCTTGACAGATTAAATTAATCATAAAATAACATCAGTTTTTCAGACTTATTATCTACTAAATTAACCGTGAAATTAAAAGACTGGCTTCTTATAGCGTTTCCCAATCTCATGAGGTACACCAAAATCTTAACTCCTGAATCCCGAATCCTGACTCCTGACTCCTGACTCCTGACTCCTGACGACCGGCTCCTGACTCCTGACGACCGGCTCCTGACTCCTCAAAACCTAAGACTCTGTACCTCACAACTATGGGAATTGCTATATACCATTTTTCTAAAGTAATGACAGAGATGGTTAATTGCCCTCACCCCCCCCGATGTCGGGGGGGTTGGGGGGGTAAGATACCTGCCAAGAATAAAGAAAAATGGTATTAGCTTATCATCCCTTGCTTCCTAGCTCCTGACTGGCTTAATTTTGCCCCTGCCAAAAATAATCGGCGGGTTTTTTGGTTTCTGCTGGTGATGATTGGGGAGCGTCTCCCAAGAAAACCGAACGCTGGCTGACGCGATCGCCTAATCTTCTTTGGACTCGACTGGGAATGCCGTAACCGTAGGCAATATGACCTTTTCCTGCTAGGACGATAATCTGATATTCGGGATGAGCTTGCCAGAATTTAGCGATCGCATCGGCCATGGTTTCATCCCAGAGAACCTGTGCCAAAAAAAAGCGATCGAATCCCTGACTTTTGCCCCCCGTGTGTTGCTGATAAACGGCTAAGATCTGTTGACGGTACTCCTCGTTATCCTGGTTTATTTCGCTTTTGGGGGGGATGTAGGTCATTTCTGAGGTGGAGAGGCTTTCTAAGCCCTCCTGTGCCACTTTTCTAGTGATTTCCGTGGGTGTATTTAGGGCGATCGCTGGTAGTTTTTTTGCCTTGGACAAGCGCAGGATCGGGGCGTAAAATTCCCAATCAAATCCCCAACGTTGGTCGTATTCACTTTTTTCTCTCAACTGATTTTCGCTAATTTTGCCGGCTAAATACTGATCCAAATAGATTTGGTAAGGACGTTGAAACATCTCGAAAGCGATCGCTATTTGGGGATTATTGGCCTGTAAATACTTGATAATAGCTAATTGGGCCTGATGATCGGCTTGACTATCGTGCCTTTCTCCCAGATAAATAATCTCGGCTGTTTTTAAATCTGCCAGAATTTGTTTTTGGCTATTAGTAAAACTCCAGGCCCGGGGCAGCAAAATAAACAGTAAGCAGAGGGCAAGGAAAACAGGAAAAAAGCGTCGAGAGAATTTCATCTTTTTATACTAAATCCGTTGAGTATAGGCTACTTGTGAGGACAGGCAAAAGGTAAGAGGCACTCATGCAAAAGAGGGAATAGATAATCAGTTTTTAATAACTAGATTTAGTATTAAAAGCCTTTTAAGAAACTGATCTTAACCGAAGCCAAGACAAAAAGGGTGAGCAATGCCCACCCGAAAAAATTTTCAGAGAACCTTTTTGGTTTAGTAGGTTTCTACGTGCCAGCGATGTTCTTTTTTCAGTTGTTTCTGATAGACAGACCAATCAGCACCATTTTTAGCGGCGGCGCCACTGATAGCATCGTCGATACCATCTTCCATCCCTTTCAGTCCGCACATATAAGCGTGGGTTTTGGGACTTTGGAGTAGATTCCAGATTTCGTCAGCGTGTTCGGCTACCCGGTGTTGAATATACATTCTACCGCCCTGGGGATTTTGCTGTTCCCGGCTGATGGCATAGGTGAGACGGAAGTTATCGGGGAATTCCGCCGCAATTTTCTCTAATTCTTCTTGGTAGAGAATATTGGCCGTTTTGGGAACTCCGAAAATCAACCAAGCTAGACCTTTGAATTTATAATCTTCGTGTTGTTCCTTGAACATCCGCCAGAGGAAAGCTCGGAAAGGAGCGATTCCAGTCCCAGTGGCCATCATAATGATAGTGGCATCTTCATCACCCGGTAGCAGCATTTCCTTACCCACCGGACCAGTAATAGCCACATCGTCCCCCACCCCTATATGACAAAGATGGGTGGAACAAACTCCATAAACGGTTTCCTTGGTTTCTGGGTGTTGGTATTCTAATTGACGCACGCAGAGGGATACGGTTTTATCGTCTAATTTATCACCATGACGGGTGGAGGCGATCGAATAGAGTCTCAATTTATGAGGTTTGCCATTAGCATCGGTACCCGGGGGGATAATACCGATACTTTGGCCTTCTAAATAGCGTAAATCGCTCCCAGAAAGGTCAAAGGTGACGTGTTGTACGATGCCGATACCTCCCTCATCAACGAGAGCATAGTTCTCGATACATTTGCCGATAAAGGGTTGATTCGGACGGTAGATGTTGACGGGGATATCTGTTTTTTCTTTCGCTTGAGTCATGGCCTTTTTCTTGGTCTGTTCGGGGACGGGCGATGATTGAGCGATTGGCTGTGGTGTGGAGGCACTAGAAACAGTTGCTACGGGGGCAATCCCATTTAAGGGTTTGATGCTGACGATACGACCACCTAAACGGGTAATCCGACGCATTTCTTGATTCATGCGACTGTAGGGAACCGTGAAAAACACGCTTCCACTCTGACGGATTGAATAATCCAAGCTGTCAGTATTGTCGTTTTGATTGAGACCCGCCACTTCGTAAACAAATAAACGGTTTCCCGCTAGTGTACTCGGACTGTACATTAAATATAACTCCCAACTCAAGTCACGATAATCGTTCCATAGTTTAGCCTACCATCGGTACACTACACCTAGGCCTATATTGAGAGTTATCTTAAAAAAACCACAGACATCGCTTTTATCTTTTCCTTAAGGATAGGTCAACTCTCTGGTTAAAATCTGTTACATTTGCAGCATTTTTACTTTTTATTAAGATTTCTGCTACTTTTCCCTATTTGTGCTAAAAATCCCCCTAGTTTGCCTGATCAGGGCAAGAGCGGGGGACAGATATTAGCAATAATTATTTTATGAACTACTCGGCCGCAGCAGCGTTTAAGGGTTTAATGCTGACGATGCGAGCGCCTAAACGGGTAATCCGACGCATTTCTTGATTCATGCGGCTATAGGGAACGGTCAAAAAGACACTGCCACTCTTACGGATAGAATAATCTAGGTTATCAGTATTGTCATTTTGACTCAAACCGACGACTTCATAGACAAAAAGGCGATTTTCTTTGGCACTAGAGAGACTTTGCATCGAAATGGCTCCTACATTGATGTTATAGTTCTCTAGTTTAGCCTAGCAGGGAGACTAGCAATCTAGTTAGGGTTTGCGGCAAAAAGTTTCTCGTGGGGCCAGGGTGTGGGGTGTAGGGTGTAGGGTGTAGGGTTGTACCCATTTTCATCTGGTAAATTACCTAATTTTCAGGGAAAAAGTCCCGGAATTTTCCCCCCGATCCCTCCAATGGCTGGCACTTTTTGATTTTCCAAAAGTCTAAACGTCTTAACCAACAAGGTTTTTAGATTTATTCAGCCAACCCTAGTTAATGGCTGATTTACGGCCGTTTATTGTACCATGACGCTCGATCGCAATTGTCCACAGGCCGCATCTGCCGCTAAACCTCTCGAATAACGGACAGTAACGGCGACTTTTTCCTGTTCTAAAATAGTTTTAAAAGCCTTCTACCTCTTGAATAGGATTAAGTGATCACTGTTAATTGTTTGAAGATCAGCCTGCTGATAAGTCGCAACGCTACCTCCTTGATCTAGTGTAGTCGATTGATGTCGTACTACTTATCATCCTTGATGATTTCTCGCAGGTCTGGATGAAAGTGAATGTGGGTAATGTACACTCCTTTAGGGGTCTGTAAAGTGATAAACTCTACAAATAAAGAATCTTGTTCGTGGCGAAGTTTCAGGAAAAAACGTCTTAAAAACTTATTCTGGGGATAGATAAGTTCTTGCAGGAAAATAGATTGTTTACAAGGTCCACTAGCTTGAGTGTATTGTTTGAGAATTTTTTTCATTTTCAAACGGGTTTCCTCCCAGCGTTGTACTTCACTTCTAGCTTGTTCGGCCGATTCAAAAAAATCCTCATGATCCTTAGCGAATTTAATTCCGTTATCTGCCCACACATCAACTGCACCACCAGTATTGCCCGCTAGATACAGTTCCAATCCTTGACGAACAGGCACAGGAAGTTGTGCCATCTCCTCATCATCAATTACGATCAAGGTGGGTGTGGTTGGTTCTTGGCCGACAAGTAGCGGTTGACTATAAGCTACCCCAGGAAAACAATTAAAAACCGCTAAAGTTCCTAAAGCTGCAATTGCTAATATTTGACTTTTCATGATCCTTACCCCCGAACTCGAAAAAATCACCAACAGTCGAGTTACTGCGGCTGACAAATGCTAAAATCTACTTCTCTGAAAAAATTCCGTGGCAGGATAACCAAAACCGCTAGTTAAAGAAGCACACTTAACAGTTATTTGCCCTGCTGTTGAGGTGTTACTCGATAACCATCCCGATCTTGATTAAATTTTACAATTATTAACAAACAACACAGCCAACACTCCTCTGTTACTCTAATTATAACAGAGAAAACTGATGATAGAGTAGTGAACAAATCAAGTTTATTGTACCATGACGCTCGATCGCAATTGTCCACAGGCCGCATCTGCCGCTAAACCTCTCGAATAACGGACAGTAACGGCGACTTTTTCCTGTTCTAAAATAGTTTTAAAAGCCTTACGTGGGATTGAAAACCTTTCACCAGTTTGGCTAATTCCCCTGCGTGTTCGGGTAAATCATTCACTCCCGCTAAAAGAATGTATTCAAATGTCACCCGTCGTCCCGTGATTTGAACGTATTCCTGACAGTCTTGGATCAGATTACTTAGGGGATAATGGTCGGCACTGGGGATTAATTTAGCTCGAACTTGTTGATTAGAAGCATGGAGACTAACAGCAAAAGTTATTTGCAAATTATGTTCGGCTAGTTGCTTGATTTTCTGGGGTAATCCCACGGTAGAAATCGTTAAACAACGCTGACCGATACCCACATCTTTATTAAGGCAATGAATCCCTGTCACCACTTCGGGGATATTTAATAAAGGTTCCCCCATCCCCATAAATACCACATGACTGACTCGCTGCTGAAAATCCTCCTGTACTGTTAACACTTGGTCAACGATTTCATGTGCTTTTAAATTACGAGTAAAACCCCCTTTTCCCGTGGCACAAAAATCACAGGCCATCGGGCAACCCACTTGCGAAGAAACACAGACTGTCAATCTTTTTTCACTAGGAATTCCCACCGCTTCGATAATTAAACCATCCGCCAGTTTTAGCAGATATTTACGAGTGCGATCGGGTGCTACACTGCGATAATGTATAAGGGAACGACCAATAGGATAATCCGCCATCTTGCTGCGCCATTCTTGGGGGAATACGGAAATATCCGCCAAAGAATGCACCCCTTTTTCATATAGCCATTGGTGTAATTGTTTACCCCGATAAGCGGGTTGTCCCTGGTCTTTTACCCAGTCGGTCAGTTCCTCTAAAGATTTCGCTAGTAAAGTCATAATTGTTATCGTTGAGCGTCTTACCATTCTAACCGATCGATCATCCCTAGGAGCAAAACCGTAACAAAATTGTATTCATTAATTGACATTTTTTCCCTTTGCTCCTTCTCTAGTCTTTGTTAGTCAATTAAATACTTAAAACTATAACTTCAACTTAGCCTAAGGATTTCTACTGTTGGGTATTCCTTTTTATACTAAATCTGGTTATTAAAAACTGATTATTTATTCCCCCTTTTGCCTCTTGCCTATTGCATGAGTGCCTGTCCTGATATGTAGCCTATACTCAACGGATTTAGTATTATATTCTCCTTCCACTGAGAGGGAAGTAGCATCTAAATGGGAATTCTCGGTCGCCACACCAAATTTTTTCACGGCCGCTAAACTAATCAGTAGGAAAATGGCCGAAACATCAAGTTGATAAAGTTTGTCCATTACTCGACTAATTTTATCATCATTCAGGTGTTTGGGTTCGATGCCATCTCCCCGCAGATGTTCGGTTGCTTTATCTTCAAAAAATTGAGGAAATAAATACGAGTATCGGGAGACAAATCCCAATCCGTTAAGAATAATCGCTTTTACTACTTGCCCCGCTGTGACAATTTCTCCTGGAACCCATTGAGACTTGTTCGTTTGACAACAACCCAATAGCGAGCTACAATGCGATCACTTTCTGGCTTTGCGGATAGCACTCCCTAGCATTAAACCCCCAAGGGTAATATAAGCAAGAACGCTGCTGGATTCTGGAGTCGTTCTTTTAGATGCAACACGAATCTGAACAAGAACATCATCGTCATCATCATCTACAGTGAAAGATGCAGCGTCATCAAGATGAGCTAAGAAGATATTAGTATCTAGTAACTCAAATGTATTTCCTCCGAAACCAAGGCTATTATCTAGATCCGAAAAAACTATTTGTGAAGCCATATCTGTGCCTCCAATTGTAGCGAAAAAACTTTGACCATTCCAGTTAGTTAGAACCGCCAGTGGAATTGGTTGATCTGGATTAAAAGACCCCAAAAAAACCTCACTGTTTGTTGATGGATTATTCGGCAATCCTGAAAGAACTGGAACAAAGTTTTCTGAAGTAGTCCCAAGACCAAACTCAGAATTGGCACCAGCACCACCTCCTAAGGATTTAACGTAAATATCAACCTGATCAGGAAATTTAAACTCTGCTGCACTGCTTGGATTAGTAATACCGCCAACGAATAAAGCAATAGCAAAAGTAAATAAGGGATATTTGGGGTTGCAGGGATTGAACATTTTTGTTGCTCCTCAAAAATTAATTCTTTTTTTGTTGTTCGTTATCTTTTGTTCCTTGAGAACAAGGTTCATGCTTTTAGTTTGACCAGTGAGCAAAAATTGCCCAGTCGTCTGGAACAGGCGAACCAAAAGATTCGCCCGCCCACTCCCAATTAAATAAGCTGAACATCTAAAGAGACAGCAAACCCTGCGGGGCGATTTTCAATGGTTGCGAATTGTTGCCCAAGAAAACTTAACCCACCTGTTAAGCTATTGTAGTTAAATTGGCTAAGGCTACTAGCATTAAATCCGGACTTACTGATCTGGATGACATCGCCCTCTATCCACTGAAAATCCTTGATTACGTCAACTCCTTCTAGAAGAGAACCGAAAAAAAAGGCATCGGCACCAGTGCCGCCAGTGAGGATATCATTGCCATAGCCGCCATAGACAAAGTCATTCCCAGCACCTCCTAATAGAACATCGTTGTCGGCTCCGCCAAAGAGATAATCAGTGTCGTTTCCGCCTGATAAAGTGTCAGCACCCGCTTCGCCAATGAGCAAGTCACTACCGTTTCCGCCGAAGACATTGTCATTTCCAGCGCGGCCGAAGATGATATCTGCACCATCTCCACCATCAATGTAGTCGTTGCCTATTCCACCGTCGATGTAGTCGTTGCCTCCTTGGCCGTAAATGCTATCATTCCCTTCATTCCCGTACATGGTGTCATTACCGAAACTGCCGAACAAGAAGTCATTGTAAATTGTACCGTTGTAAACTGGCATTAGCTGTCAACTCCTGTGAATTAATTAGTTGATGATTCAAGTCAAACATTCAGATCAAATAACATTCAATAGATACTGAATAACAAATTGGTATCAGCCAACGACTCTAAATAACTCTAAATAGCTCTAAATAACCGTACATAACTTTAAATAACAATTAATAACAGTGCTTTCTCTTTCTCATAAAAATATTGACAAATCAGAGGAAATGATGTAATCTTTAAATATCTCCATTAATTTTTGATTATTTTTGAACTAAAAATGGTTGGCATTCCTGACAGGATAGGAACTAAAGATAAAGACCTATTGCAAAAAGCATTTCTAAACCGGATCTTGCAAAATACTGGTTTGATAAAAAATCAAGATCATAGTTGTTTATTTCAACTTCTATATCATCCAAAAAATCAAGATAAAAAAAGAAGTGAAATTGTCGAAATAATGAAAAATAAGCATAATCTTCATTATACGGAAGCAACTATTAATGAATATGCGAAAAGAATTAGGAGAATAATGGTAGATGTGTTTAAACAAGCGATGATAGACGATGGATTAGAATTAAGTGTCAATTTAATTACTACTAAATATGAGAAGAAAGGAAAACCTCAGAATTCAATTGAACCTCATCAAGTGACTTATCAATGGTTATGGGAGAAAAAATTTCCTCGGATGGGTTGGGAATTAGCAAAAGAAGTTGCTGCACCTGCTTGTAATAAGTTAACGATGCTGGATATTAATGAAAATTTTGATGGAGAAAAATCCCCTAATGGAGGAGCCTCAAACGGTAGTTCAAAAAGGGGTCTAGTTATGAATGGTACTGTAATTAAGCCAGAGCCAGATAAGGGTAATTATCTTTATCTTAACAAGCCCCATTATTTATGGGTTGATTTACCTGAAAATGGTAAATATTTATTGTTAATTAATGAGACTGTAGAAGGAAATTTTTATCTCTTTAGTCCTTCAAGAGCATTTGCCTATGTTCCTTATACTAAGCTGTCAGAAGGACTTCGTTTACCTCCGTCTGAAGGACTAGCTCGATTTTTCCAATATGATGCAGTAGGAGATGAATATTTTCTGGCAATTGTCACAGAGCAACCCATTGATTTATCTTGGGTTAATGGGGAATCTGACCCTACAGATATTATCTTAAATCAAAAGCGTCTTGAGGAGATATTTATTAAATTGGGTCAACAGGGTAATAGTGAAGTGTTTTATAAGCGGTTTAAGGTGGTAGAACAAACAATTAATTACTCTGATCAATCAGCAACAATAATCAACAACAAAAACTTAGTTTATTAAAGGAGAATGGTAACATAAATTAAGCAATCATTAACCCGATATTATAACTAGACCGCATCATGCCAGCGATCGCCCTTGCCCATTGTCAACAGTAATTGCCCATAAAATAGGAAAAAACAATGCAAATTTCTATTCAACTAGACGATGAACACGCTCAAAAACTAGCCTATATTCAACAAACCACCCAAGAAAATACTTTAGAAACCATTCAAAAAGCCATTGAACTACGCTATCAACAACTCCAAGGAAAAACACACGATCCCCTAGCTAAATTAAAACAAAGTTCCTTTATCGGTAGCTTTGAAGCAGAGGCTGACTTTGCCGAAAACTCAGAAAACATTTTGCATTCACTCCTATCCGAAAAAAATGATCATTGCTGATACAGGATTCTTTCTCGCTCTTGGCAATCGAAAAGACAAAGATCACTCGTTAGCCATTCAAACTATTTATAGTCAAAATGAAGCCTTAATTACCACCTATCCTGTTATCACCGAAACCTGTTATTTACTCTTAGCCAGAATAGGTAATCAGGCGCAAATCAACTTTTTGCAGGGATTGGTTAACGATAACTTTGAAATATTTCATTTACAAAATCATCATATTGAACGAATGATTGAATTAATGGATCGTTACGCTAACTTACCGATGGATATGGCAGACGCTTCTTTGATTGTATTAGCAGAGCATCTAGGACATGGAAGAATATTAACTGTTGATCGTCGAGATTTCAGTATCTATCGTTGGAACAATACGGAGGTTTTTAACAACTTATTGTAGGAGATATTTATTCAGGGTAATCAGGGTAATAGTGAGGTGTTTTATAAGCGGTTTAAGGTGGTGGAAAAACCCATTAATCACTCTGATCAATCAGCAACAATAATCAGCAACAAAAACTTAGTTTATTAAAGGAAGATAGTAACATCAATCAATCCATAATTAACCAGATACAACAGTATAACCAAACCATAGGAATGCTATATCAGCAGGGGCAATATGAGCAAGGGATTATCTTCGCCCAACAAACCTGTGATTTAGCCAAAAGTTACTCACTAACTAATGAGCCTATTTATGCTTATTCTTTGAATCTTTTAGCCATATTATATAAGTCAATGGGACGGTATGATCAAGCTTTACCTCTCTCTCAACAAGTTCTCGAAATTGTTGGTAAAAGTTTAGGTACTGACCACCCTGAATATGCTAATTGTCTGAATAAATTAGCCGTATTATATCAGTTAATGGGACAGTATGAGCAAGCTTTACCTCTCCATCAACAAGCTCTCAAAATTACTGGTAAAAGTTTAGGTACTGACCACCCTAACTATGCTGAGTCTCTATATAATTTAGCCGTATTATATAGGTCAATGGGACAGTATGAGCAAGCTTTACCTCTCCATCAACAAGCTCTCGAAATTCGTGGTAAAAGTTTAGGTACTGACCACCCTGACTATGCTGGTTCTCTGGATAACTTAGCCATATTATATCCCACATTCCGCACCCTAAGTGTCACAACGTCTCGAAAGAGGAAGGAGCGTGAGTCAAAATACTTATCTAGAGGAGTGAGTTGGCGGCAAGCTGCCGGCAACTAAGCCGAAAATTT
>NZ_SFBZ01000305.1:0-27656 GCF_007095495.1 Microcystis sp. M_QC_C_20170808_M9Col
GGTAAAATCCCTGAACTTTTTCCCTGAAAATTAGGTAATTGACCAGATGAAAATCGCTAAAACCCCACACCCTACACCCCACACCCCACACCCTGCCCCCAGGAAAACCTTTTTCAGCAGACCCTATCTAGACATCGGGCGAAGTTTCCAGAAAACCACGGCTACATCTAGATTTTAGTCTATGATGACAATAGATTTGCTCAATGGCAAGAGCAAATAACGATTGGGAAGTTTGATAATTTTTCTTGATTGTA
This sequence comes from Microcystis sp. M_QC_C_20170808_M9Col, assembly GCF_007095495.1. Lineage (NCBI taxonomy): Bacteria > Bacillati > Cyanobacteriota > Cyanophyceae > Chroococcales > Microcystaceae > Microcystis > Microcystis sp. M_QC_C_20170808_M9Col. The sequence continues at coordinate 255 of NZ_SFBZ01000305.1, forward strand.
CTTAACTAAAAAGGTCGGCTAAGTAGGTAGGCGTTAAAAGTTGTCAGATGCCCCCCTTATTAAGGGGGGATTAAAGGGGGGACTAAGGGGGGATCGGCACCCCCCTTATCAAGGGGGGCAGGGGGGATCGAACCTAAAATCCATTTTTAATTTAATTATAACCAGCTACTTAACACCGGAAAGAAATATTAACCAATCCTCTAGATATAGACAAACAGAATACGATCTAAATTGAGCGAGCCAGTAATGCTATGATCAAAAATTAATTATCTTGAGATGGTAATTTGTGTGATGTTACCTTTTTTACTACCCATTGCCCAAACTCCTCCTATTGTAGAAATAATTCGACCGGTGCAGGTGCGTCCTTTACCGAATCAACTAGATCAAGTTCCCGTTTTTAATAGTAATAGTCCCGAATTATTGCTAGGAGAAGGGATTTTGCTTTCGACTTTTCCCCCCCAAGAGAAAAGTTTTCCCTCGGCCCATTTAAATTATGCTTTTCAGGGACGCTTTGATATTTTTGCCCACCATATAGCGAGGGGGAGTTTTCCCGATAATTTACGCAGCCTTTATCTGGGTATATTACTCCACAATCCTAGTTCTCATCCCGTGACCGTTAAAATTCTGCAAGGGGCCAGTTATTTGAGTCAACCGGATGCAGCTTTTATCGATTTACCTGCACAAGTGGAAAATAATCAGGGGACGGTTTTTGCTGGGCCGGGAAGTCGGGTAATGGGGGATATTTTAATGGGGCAGCGTCAGGATATTTTTCCCGATAGGATTATTATTCCGGCGGGGGAGAGTTTTATGGTCTTAAATGCGGCGATTCCCGTGCGCGATTTGACTCCCCCTTTAAACGGTAGGTCCACTTATCTCCGTCTGGAAAGTGACGGTCTTCTCTACGCTGCTAGTTTAGCTCTTTATGCACCCCTAGATGAAAATGGACAGGAAAGACCACCAAATCTTACAGAGTGGCAAAATTTGCTAGAAAAAGGCGATTTATCGACTCCGCGGGATCGAGCGCCCACTCCTCCCCATAGTCAAGGACAGATAATTTATGGACGGGTAGCGGGGGTGTCCCAAGGTTCAGCTTGGCCAGCCCGATTGGTCGATCGAGCTTCTTTATGGTTAAATATTCCTGATTCTGGTCAATCTATAGCCTATGGGATTAGCACCCTACCCGGGGGCAAACTGGGAACGGAACAAAATCAAAGTGCTAGTATGTTAGTTCGCTATCCCGATACGGCCTATCAAGCTCATGGTAATTACGGTGTGGAATATAGGTTAAGTTTACCTCTATTTAATCGAAGTAATGAGGCAAAAACGGTGACTATTGCGCTAGAAACACCGATTAAAGAGGATATCATTGGGCAGGGTTTGCGTTTTCTCGATCCGGCTGCCCCACAAGTGTTTTTTCGGGGAACAGTAGCCGTCAATTATAGCGATGACCAGGGACAGGCACAAAGCAGATTTTTCCATCTCGTCCAAAGACGCGGACAAGAGGGGCAACCTTTAGTGACTCTGACTATTCCTCCCGGGGATTGGCATATAGTACAGGTAAATTTTTTATATCCACCAGATGCGACTCCTCCGCAGGTTTTAACGATTAAGACCGAGTAGAACAAGTTTAAAATTGGCCGTTAACGATCGCAATATTCCATTGACCGTCTTGGTTGGTTTCAAAGGCAATTTGGCGACCATCACCGCTAATGGTGGGATTACGGACGCTTCCCCGCAGGTTAGCGGTTAACAGGGTTGCACGGGACCGGGAACGATCATAAACCATGACATCACTTTTACCGCGTTCGCTGGAGATATAGGCAATTAAACGACCGTCAGCATTCAGAGATGGCTGATCTTGGCTAGAATCGCCACGATTTAGGTTAGGAAGATTAACTAAGCGCTTTTCTTGCAGATCGAATAAATATATACTACGACGACCGGAGCGATCGGAAGCGAAGGCTAAATAGCGACCATCAGCACTATAACTGGGGAATTGATCGGGAGCAAAACTATTTAAACCACCGGCGGGAACTTGAGGAGTAATCAAAAGAGGAGAATTACAGCCACTTATCCCCGATAACAGCCCAAAAGAGGCCAAAAATCGCCCCAGCCAGACAAAAAAATTTTTTTCTTTCATCTTGACTTTTGACCCCAAATGTGCTAGTAACTTTCTTCCTTGCCGACGGTTTTGAGGGTAAGTAGTTGATTGCCTTGACTGAGACTATCGGCGATCGCTTCTCGAATCGGCAGGTCAATAGTGGTTTCAGCGAGGATTTCTTGGGCTTTTTGCCGCAAATCTGCCCCAGTATCGGCATCTACTTGGTCTAGATCGAGTAATTCCTGCGATAGCTGTTCGATCGAATTCGGGTTAGTCATAGCTCAGGCTCCCAACAAGCTTAATTACAATCCCATGGTAAAGAGGATCCCTCTCTACCATGGGATTTTTTGGCTTTAATTCAGGATTGATCCCAATCCAACTTTAAAAACCCAGTTATCAATTGTTTCCCCTCTCCCCACTTCCCTCAAAAAAATTTTCCCAGAGGTGCTTGACATAACCCTAATGATGAAGTTACAATCAGAAATGTGGCAAAAATGGGATTGTAGTTCAATTGGTTAGAGCACCGCCCTGTCACGGCGGAAGTTGCGGGTTCGAGCCCCGTCAATCCCGTAGAAATCTAGATTAGAGTCGCCCAGGGCCAGTAAACCTGTGGGCAGTAGGGTAAATAAACACGATCCTACTGCCTAGATTGGTTCTAATTTACCGATAAACCGGCATTAGCTTGAATATAATCGGGTAATTCAATCTTTACCGGTTGTACCCGCCAGATTTCCTCGCAGTATTCCCGAATCGAGCGATCGCTAGAGAATTTTCCCATGCGGGCCACATTAAGAATCGCTAAACGACTCCAATGTTCTTGATCTTTATAAGCGTGACCGACTCCTTCCTGACAATCGATATAGGACTGATAATCAGCCAGTAACATATAGGGATCATTGTAGATAAGATTATCCACAAGCGGGCGGAATAAACTACTATCACCCCGGCTAAAAAATCCCGAACCAATGAGGTCTAATACTGCCCGCAATTCTTCGTTATGGTAATAGTATTCTTGGGGATTATAACCGGCGGCTTTCTTAGCATAAACCTCCTCGGTTGTCAAGCCAAAAAGAAAGAAATTTTCCGCCCCCACCTGTTCACGAATTTCGATATTTGCCCCATCGAGAGTGCCGATAGTTAAGGCCCCATTCATAGAGAATTTCATATTACCGGTTCCCGAAGCTTCTTTCCCTGCGGTGGAAATTTGTTCAGACAAGTCTGCAGCCGGATAAACCCGTTGACCGAAGGTGACATTATAATCGGGTAGGAAAACCACTTTTAAACGTCCTCCAATCGTCGGATCATTGTCGATAACTTCCGCCACAGAATTAATCAATTTAATGATTAATTTCGCCATAAAATAACCCGGGGCTGCCTTACCACCAAAAATAAAGGTGCGTGGGGTAATATCGAGATTGGGGTTATTTTTGAGACGATGATAGAGAGTAACGATGTGTAAAACGTTGAGGTGTTGTCGTTTATATTCATGAATGCGTTTTACCTGCACATCAAAGAGGGTACTAGGATCAACTTTAATGCCGACTTTTTTAGCGATATAATTGGCTAAATCTGCCTTAATATCGTATTTAATTCGTCGCCAATAGTCCCGAAACCCCCCATCATCGACATAGTTTTCTAAACCGCGTAAATCCTCCAGATGCTTAATCCAATTTTCGCCGATTTTTTCTGTAATCGCAAAAGTCAAGCGGGGATTACTAGAAACTATCCAGCGCCGGGGAGTAACTCCATTGGTTTTGTTGCTAAACTTTTCGGGGAAGAGTTCATAGAAATCGCGCAGAACATCTTTTTTCAGTAATTCTGTATGGAGGGCTGCCACCCCATTAATTGCCTGGGAACCCACACAGGCAAGGTGAGCCATACGGACGTATTTTTCGCCGCTTTCATCGATTATAGATAAACGGGACATTTTGCCGTCATCATGGGGATAAATAATGCGAATTTTATCCAAGAAACGATGGTTAATCTCATAGATAATTTCCATTAATCGCGGTAAAAGACGACCAAAAATACTCAAAGGCCATTTTTCTAAAGCTTCTGGCAAAAGAGTATGATTGGTATAGGCGAAGGTATTTTGAGTGATAAACCAAGCTTTATCCCAATCGAAATGATGCACATCAATTAACAAGCGCATTAACTCAGCTACCCCGACGGAAGGGTGAGTATCATTCAATTGTACTGACCATTTTTGATGAAAATTATCGAGACTGGGGTTTTCATGTAAGTGAATACGAATCAGATCCTGTAGGGAACAGGAAACAAAGAAATATTGCTGTTCTAAACGCAGTTCTTTGCCTTGAATTGGTTCATCGTTAGGATAGAGAACTTTACTGATATTTTCCGAGTGAACTTTATTATCCACCGCACCATAATAATCGCCGCGATTAAAGCGACCAAAATCAAAAGATTCACAAGCTTCTGATTTCCAGAGACGCATGGTATTAGCGGTGTTAACTCGATAGCCGAGAATTGGGGTATCGTAGGGAATTCCTTTGACTACATAATCGGGAATCCAATGACTGCGATAATTACCATTTTCGTCGGTATAGGATTCGGTATAACCGCCAAATTTTACCTCTACCGATGATTCCGGTCGGGCAATTTCCCAGGGATTTCCATACTGTAACCACTTATCGGTTATTTCTACCTGCCAACCGTCGTGGATTTCTTGATCAAAGATACCAAATTCGTAGCGAATACCGTAACCAATAGCTGGAATTTCTAGGGTAGAAAGGGAATCGAGATAACAGGCAGCTAAACGACCTAAACCACCATTTCCTAACCCCGGTTCTTCTTCTTGGGCAATTAATTCTTCTAGTTTTAATCCCGATTCGCTGACAGCTTTCTGGACCTGTTCGTAGATACCGAGATTAATTAAATTATTAGCTAAATGGGGACCGACTAAAAATTCGGCCGAGAGATAACAAACGGTTCTGACATCTTTTTTTAGATAGGTTTGTTGGGTGGTTAACCAACGCTGCAATAAACGATCGCGGATGGTATAAGCTAGGGCCATGTAAAGATCGTTTTTGCTGGCTAATTCCGGTAATTTACCTTGAATATAGAGTAAATTATCCCTTAAAGCCCGTCGGATAGTTTCTGTGTCTAATCCTGTTCTATCATCTTCGATGATAATCGGACAAACAAAAGTTGACTCTGGAGATGGATTCATAGGAGCATTTTTACTGAAGATTGGCTGCTCTTAGTCTAAAATAAACCGACCCCAAATTGTATCAAGAAAAGCTTAAATCTTGACTAAGATTAAGGTATAGTAATAATAAAGTTAAGGTGATTAAATGTCAGTTACCGATAGGAAGCGAAAATAGGGGAAAGTCTGAGCAATGCGTGCTTTTGTGACGGGTGGAACGGGTTTTATCGGGGCGAATTTAGTGCGATTGCTTTTAGTTGAAGGCTACCAAGTGCGCGTCCTCGTCCGTACCCACAGTAATCTCAGAAATTTGTGGGGTTTAGACGTGGAAATTGTCCGGGGTGATTTAAATGATGAGAACTTATTTAAATTAATGGTCGGATGCGAAGTTCTCTTTCATGTAGCGGCGCACTATTCTCTCTGGCAAAAGGATAGACATCAACTCTACCAAAACAATGTTTTAGGCACAAGAAATGTTCTAGAATCGGCGCATTTAGCGGGAATTGCCAGAATAGTTTATACCAGTTCCGTGGCCGCCATTGGAGTGGGTAAAAAGGGTGAAAGTGTCGATGAAACTTATCAAAGTCCCGCCCATCAATTAGTGGGTTATTATAAAAAATCGAAGTATTGGGCAGAACAGGAGGCATTCAAAGCAGTACAAAGAGGACAGGATATCGTTATAGTTAATCCTAGTACGCCCATAGGAGCATTTGATATCAAGCCTACACCCACCAGCGACATTATTCTCCGTTTTTTGCGGCGAAAAATGCCCGCTTATGTGAATACGGGATTAAATCTAATTGATGTGCGCGATGTGGCCTGGGGACATTTATTAGCTTTAGAAAAGGGCAGAACTGGCGAAAGATATATTTTAGGTCATCAAAACACTTCTTTAAAAACTTTGTTGACAGAATTAGCCGAAATTACCAGCATAAATGCCCCGAAAATTGTTTTACCTTTTTGGATTCCTTTACTAATAGCTTGGTTAGATGAAAAAGTTCTTCCTGTCCTCGGAAAATCCCCCTCTATACCCCTTGATGGCGTGAAAATGTCAAAACAGTCCATGTACTACGATTCCTCGAAGGCAGTGCAAGAACTAGGCTTACCCCAATCGCCGATTAGACAAGCTTTAGCCGATGCCATCGATTGGTTTCAAACCAATGGAGACATTACTTATTAACACTGAGTAGGAAAGGAAAAAGATGGTCTCAATTGTGCTTAGATATTTATCTATTTTTGCGCCCTTAATAATTCATCTAGGAAAACCTGTTCTTGCTAAAATAACTCCAATTTTAAGCGCAATCATCCCCCCAAGAACACTGCCCAACCAGTAAATTAAACCGAAAGTCACGTTTCCCTGCTCTAAAAACTTGTTGACCTCCAAACTATAGGTGGAAAAAGTTGTATAGGAACCACAAAAACCCGTGGCAATCATCAATCCTAATTCTGGGGCAATTATGCGAATATTTTCCCTAACCATAGTAAAGATATAGGCAATAACTAAACAGCCAGAAACATTAACAAAAAATGTTCCTAAAAATCCCCATTCTTGACCGAAAATACTGTCAATTAATTCTCCGATATAAAAACGACTCAAAGCCCCAAAAATAGCCCCAATCGCCACGAATAAACCATAACGTCCCCTGAAAAAATCCATGCTGTCTGTCCTGCCCTTAAATAGTCAATAAATTGGAGAATTAAGTAGCTAGTTATAATTAAATTAAAAATGGATTTTAGGTTCGATCCCCCCTGCCCCCCTTAATAAGGGGGGTGCCGATAGGCGGGGGGATCTGATAGTTTTTAACGCCTACCTACTTAACCTAGAAAAAATTGGGCAATAGCTGCCCCGATTCTCACGGCAATCAATCCGAAAATGATACTAGCAACGGCAAAAAAAAGACTGAGAAAATTTTGCTGATTGCGCCAGAGGATCAGGATATCTAAACTATAGGTAGAAAAGGTGGTATAAGCTCCTAAAAATCCCGTTCTCACCATTAAATCTAGTTGGTGGGAATAAAAGGAAAAACTGGGTAAAATAGCCAAAAAGAAACCGATAGCTAGACAGCCAGTTAAATTAATAATAAAAGTTCCATAGGGAAAGCGCAAGCCGAATTTTGCTTTTGTCCATTCGGTAATGTGATAACGAGATAACGCCCCCGGAACCGCTCCTGCTACAATTGCGAAAACATCGTTCAAATCTGACATTGTCTCTAATTTTTTTGCTATCTTTGCCTAGGCTCTATGATAATTGATGCGGTTATCGATCGCATGACCCATATTTTCAGGGGTGTTATTGTCGAGGACAACCCTCTGATTTTAAAATAGAGGTATGAAAATTCAACCGCGTAAACGTTTTGGACAACATTGGTTAAAAGATGAATCGATACTCGATCGCATCATCAGCGCCGCTAATTTACAATCAGAGGATCGGGTATTAGAAATCGGACCGGGTACAGGCATTTTAACCCGTCGTCTTCTCGATGGCGCTCGATTGGTTGTCGCTGTAGAAATCGATCGAGATCTATGGACAATTTTAAATAAAAAATTTGGCCAACAAGATAACTTTCATCTCATACCAGGCGACTTTCTTGCCCTTAAACCCGAGCAACTGCCGCCGGTTAATAAAGTAGTGGCTAATATTCCCTATAATATCACCGGTCCGATCCTCGAAAAGCTGCTCGGTTCGATCGCCCATCCCTTCACCCCCCCTTACCAGAGTATTACCCTCTTAGTCCAGAAAGAAGTCGCCGAAAGATTAGTCGCTGTCCCCTCCACCAAAGCTTACAGCGCTTTGAGCGTCCGCATTCAATACCTTGCCGATTGTCAATGGATTTGTGATGTCCCCCGGCGGGCCTTTTCCCCACCTCCCCGGGTGGATTCGGCGGTAATTCAGCTTTTACCCCGTGTTTTGCCGAATAATGTCAGTAATCCAGCCTTTTTGTCCACTTTAATTAGCTGGGGTTTTGCCAACCGGCGCAAAATGTTACGCAATAATCTAAAAAATTGTCTGGATAGCGATCGATTAAGCCAAATCCTGACACAATTAGAAATTAATCCCCTCGCTCGCGCCGAAGATCTCAGTTTATCGCAATGGATTGACTTGGCGGAAAAATTAGGTCAATTGCCAAAATTTTAGATTTTTTTCCTTGACAAATGCACAGTTATACCCTTCTAGCCCCCGCTAAAATTAATTTATATCTAGAAATCGTTGGCGATCGCCCTGATGGTTTCCACGAGTTAGTGATGGTGATGCAGACGGTGGCATTATGCGATCGCATCACTCTCCGGCCGAACGGATTGCAGGAATTCCGTCTCTTTTGCCATCATCCCCTCGTCCCCCAAGATAGCAGTAATCTCGCCCATCGCGCCGCCACTTTGATGGCGAGGGAATTCCCCCGCATCTTTGCCAATTACGGCGGCATCGATATCAGCATCGACAAATATATTCCCGTGGCTGCCGGTTTAGCGGGGGGGTCCACCAACGCGGCGGCGGTGTTAGTCGGCATCGATTTAATCTGGGAATTAGGCTTAACCCGTCCGGAATTAGAAACTTTAGCGGCAAGATTGGGCTCCGATACTTCCTTTTGTGTGACAGGAGGAACGGTTATCTGTACGGGAAGGGGAGAAATTCTCGATCCGATCGCTCCTCTAACCGGATTATGGGTGATTTTAGCCAAATACGATCATTTATCCGTTTCTACACCCTGGGCCTACCAAAGCTATCGGCAAAAATTTCAAGATACCTATCTGTCTTCTCCAGAGGAATTTCATCACCGTCGTCAGCAGGTGAGTTCTGGGGCTTTGGTACAAGCGATCGCCCAGAAAAAAACGGCCGCTATCGGCAAATTTATCCACAATGACCTCGAAAAGGTGGTTTTACCCGAATTTCCCCTCGTAGCCGAGTTAAGACAGGTTCTGGGCGATTTAGGCGGCTTGGGAACGATGATGTCAGGCTCTGGCCCGACGGTTTTTACTCTCTGTTCATCTCAGGAAGTGGCGGAAACTATTGTTAAAGAGGCCCGGGAAATTCTCGTCGCTCCCGATCTACAATTTTGGATAGCCCCAATCACCGATACAGGCATTCAAGTGACTTGAAAAAATGATAATTAACCTCTTGTAAAAATCAAAAATTGTTGTTAGGGTTAGGAGTCAGTAGCCAGTAGTCAGTAGTCAGGAGAATTAAGAATGAATGATAATCAGTTAAATGGTCTATTTACAGATTTTATGCGATTTAATCCTTATTTTTGACGTTTTTGAACCCTCAAAAATTAATTATGCAAGAGGTTTCATTAACCGCCTTCACCAAGATAACCAAACTCGCGGAATAATTGCCTCTCGATCGCTCATTTCTCGCCTTAAAATTTGCCAAACCTGCTGAAACCATTGTCGCACTTCACCGCTAGAATTACCCCGATAACGACACAAAAGACCATCTCCTAAAGTGCTAGTAACTCCCATCTCCCCTTCTAGGGAAAAATCTCTCACTTTCTCGATTAAATTTCTGCCCACCGGTTGACCGATATAAACTAAAGTACCGATCATGGCGCTATCATTTAAACCAGAAAATCCCTCGATCATTTTACCACCCAACAGGAAGGAGCGATCGAGCCATAAAGGTTGTCCCGATCGCCAAATTTCCCAATTAGAATGCCATTCTCCCGCTAAAAATTTCTCGCCTCGCGCACTACGACCAAAACGGGTAATTTCCCATCCCAACCAACTGCTATTTTCCCCTAAATCCACTCGTAAATGTTGGCGAAATGCTGCACCATTAAAGATAATTGTTTCTTGGGGTAGCCATTCTAACCCGGCATTATCATCGATTTTAATCTCGATTAATTGCTGGGCCATCTGACCGTTACTCTGGTAAACTTTTCCAGCAGAAGCAGTGGTAATCAGGGCATTGGTAGCGGCTTGTAGATGAATTTTTTGTTGAAGAACATCACCCCCAACTATTCCCCCCGCCGTGTGTAAAATCACCGTATGACAAAGGTTTTTTCCTTCGGGATAAAAAGGTCTTTGTACTTTTAAAGGGGCGGTAGCATAGACGTGATTAATCTGGGTTGCGAGATTTTTTTGCTTGTAAATTAGTTCTAGGTTTCCCTGCCACATTATTGATCCTCGGTCATGGTTTCTAGAAATTGCCGATAATTTTCGGGACTGAGATTAATTTTAACTTCTATTTGCTGTTCTTTATCCCTGATCAGTAAAATATATTCACTTTCCGCTTTTTTGCCGACTAGGAGAGGATTTTTTAGCTCGAATTTTTGATAAACCAGATGGGGTTTCGTCACCCGAATAACTAAACTAGCTTGGGATTGAGGATAAATGTCTAATTGCTCCCGTTCCCGATCTAAAATTAATTGTTTAGGTGTCATGCTTCTTTCGTCAGCAAAAGTAGATTTATGCCAATAGAGGGTAATCCCCCGAATTTGAGGCATTTGGATGCTAAATTTTTCATCAAAACCTTGCCGCTCCCAATTAATATCTTCCAGAGAGCCAGTATCGGGAATTAAACGCTGTTGCCAGAAGACTTCCTTAAGATTTAAATCTTGCCACCATTGGCTAATAATTTGGAAATTCTCCAGATTATCGGGATGGGGATTGGCACTTTGCCAGAGGAGAGGAGTAAGCATTTTGGGGGAATTTTTGGGCTGGGAAAATCAGGTTAATAGTTTTCGCTGGAGTTAAGGGATCATTAATCTCAATTATCATCGATTCTTGAGCTGCCGATCGGGCTATGATATTAACTCTCGATCGCATTTTTATTTTATCCTAAATTATCGAGGGAAAAACTGCTAAAAGTGGTCTTCATCTGCGATCGCCAGCCACCAGCCCAGAAAACTGAGGGAAGATCAGATAGATTGGATATAATTAACTAATAAAGCCCTGTATGGTCCCAAAAACTAGAATTGTTTTAATATGAACCAGCCTAGACTATTATCTTTTACCCTCGATGGTTGGGGTGTGCTAGGTGGTCCAGTTTCCCTATCCCTAGTTAACCAAGTTGGGGTATTAGTGGGGAGAAACGGTGCGGGGAAATCCGCTATCCTAGAAGGATTTGAAGCCATCTCATCCTGTGCTATCGGTAGATCGATCGGCTCTCGGATGATTGATAGTGATAGCATTCCCTCAATTTTGCAGGTTGAAATTCTAACACCGACTAACCGGCGCTTAGGATACAGGTATGAGCTAATCATCCCCTTTTCTATGGACTATATAGATACAGACATAGATGATACCACTAACGATAATTCCTTTTCTTGGAATGATTCTTGTCAGTATATTGATGGAGATCAAGAACTTCTCTGGAAAACCGAATTTGGACTAACAAGCTTTAATAATAATGGTGAGCCAATATTTGCTATTCTTGGCAATACTACCTCGCTGCGACAGTCAAATATACCTGGAAATTCATCGCTAAATTTACCTCCAGAAATGCAGTGGGTTTATGCTATTTTAAAAGGGATTCGTCTTCTTGGCAAAGCTCCTATCCGTCGCACATCAAGACGACAGCCTTCTTTATTAAAGGTGACAAGTAAGAAGATTTCTGCCAGTCGATTTGATCTAGCAGATACTCTAGCTCGGAGAATATTTCGTTGGGTGGGTACGGATGATTTTGATGAACTAGAAAATGTTTGTCAACGAATAGGACTTGCCAAGAAAATCACTGTGCAGAAGTTCGTTTTGAGTGAGCATTCTGGACAGACAGGCCAGGATAAAGACGAAGAGTACATCGCTTCAGTATTATTAGATGGAGTCAATATTGGATTACTCTCCGATGGCACCTTGCGAGTTTTATCAATTCTTATCGAAATAATTGCTCACCATCCTAATGCAACAACCATAATTGAGGAGCCAGAAACACAAATACATCCCGCAATGTTAGCAAAATTATTAAATGAAATTAAATCCTATACTTGGGCTGAAAATTTAATTATATCAACTCATTCACCACAAGTAGTAGCTTGGACAAAGCCAGAAAATATTAGCTTAGTTTATCGTAACCAGGGACGGACAAGTGTTAGGAAACTAGAAGAAGGAGAGATTGAAAAAGTTGTCGAGTACCTCTGTGAAGAAGGAGATTTAGGAGACTGGATTTACAGTGGTATTCTCGATGAGTAGTAACTTGATCGCCATAATTGCCGAAGATGAGACGGACTGTGATGTGTTTCGTCAAATTATCCATCGCGTGCTGGGGACAAATACTAGGACAAAATCTTGGGCATCTAAATCCTCTAGTACATTAAAGAGAAAACTGTCAGCAAAACTTAAAGTGATGACAAGGGAAGGATGTGATGCTTTTATCATTGTTCATGATTTAGATCGTAATCCCAAGAATAACTCTCTTAACGATGAAAAACAATTGCGAGATCACTTAGAATTAAGCTGTTCTAATATTAATGGTATCAGGAAATATATCTGCATCCCAATAGAAGAATTAGAGGCTTGGTTTTGGTCTGATCCAGAAGTTGTTAAATATGTGGGACGAGGCAAGGGAAAAGCTCACCCAAACCCTCACCTAATTATCAAACCGAAAGAAGAATTGATCAAATTGTCAATCGGTGAAAATAGAAAACCCCGTTATAGTACCAACATGAATCTTGAACTAGCCCAAAAGCTAAATTTAGAACTTTGTGCCACTTGTTGTCCTTCTTTTAAAGATCTTCTCGACTTTCTGCAATCTCTGTCAAGAGGATAGCAAACCATTAACCTGTCCATCCCAGCCAAGAAACCTGCGATCACTGCTAACTTGACACTGTTCTAAACCCCAAAAAAGAGGGATTTTATGGTAAAATAGTCGTACAAATGGGCATATTCTGCACATCAAAAGGGTAAAAACCCGATTTTTAGCGAATTTACTCACAAAAACGCTTTTTTTGCCTTGTTATTGGAGTTAACCCCCCTATGACCGCCGCCCAGGATCATGTCGTCCCCACAGACTTAAGCAATGAAATGTCCCGTTCCTATCTAGAATACGCCATGAGCGTCATCGTCGGGCGCGCCTTGCCCGACGCTAGGGACGGACTGAAACCCGTACACCGGCGCATTCTTTATGCGATGTACGAACTAGGATTAACCCCCGATCGCCCCTTCCGGAAATGCGCTAGAGTCGTCGGGGAAGTATTAGGAAAATACCACCCCCACGGGGATACTGCTGTTTATGATGCTCTCGTCCGCATGGCCCAGGATTTCTCCATGCGCGATCCCCTGATTAACGGTCATGGTAACTTCGGATCGATCGATAACGATCCCCCGGCAGCCATGCGTTATACCGAGTGTCGTCTGCACACCCTAGCCACCAACGCCCTACTACAGGATATCGAGTCAGAAACCGTCGATTTCGCCGATAACTTCGATGGTTCCCAACAGGAACCCGTGGTTTTGCCCTCTAGAGTCCCGCAACTGCTAATTAATGGCTCATCCGGCATCGCCGTCGGTATGGCCACCAATATCCCCCCCCACAACCTGGCCGAGATTATCGATGGAACCGTTGCCCTCATCCATAACCCCGATCTCACCGATACGGAATTACAGCGTTATATCCCGGGGCCAGACTTTCCCACCGGGGGGCATATCCTTGGTAGAGACGGCATTCAGGAAGCTTACACCACCGGCCGCGGTTCCATTACCCTGCGGGGAGTGGCTACCATTGAAACTATCGAACAAAGGGGAAGACCCGATCGAGATGCTATTATTATCACCGAACTGCCCTATCAAACCAATAAAGCGGCATTAATCGAAAAAATCGCCGATTTGGTCAATGATCGCAAAATAGACGGTATTTCCGATGTGCGGGACGAAAGCGATCGCGACGGCATCCGGGTGGTGATCGAACTGAAACGAGATGCCTATCCCCGCGTCGTCCTCAACAATCTTTATAAACAAACGCCCCTCCAGTCGAATTTTGGGGCGAATATGTTGGCATTAGTCGATAACGAACCGAGATTACTGACTTTAAGGGAGTTTCTCCGCGTTTTCCTCGATTTTCGGGTAGAAGTGATCACCCGTCGTACCCGTTATGAACTCCGCAAGGCCGAGGAAAGGGATCATATCCTTCAGGGTTTACTAATTGCCCTCGCTAGTCTCGATGCAGTCATTGCCCTGATTCGCAGTGCTGCCGACACAGCTAGTGCAAAAGAGGGATTAGTGCAGAATTTTGGTCTTTCAGAGGTGCAAGCGGACGCAATCCTACAAATGCAGCTGCGGCGTTTAACCGCCCTAGAATCGGAGAAAATTCAGCAAGAACACGGGGAATTACTGGCAAAAATCGGCGATCTTCAGGATATTTTAGCCAAAAAAGAACGGATCGACAGCATTATCGAGGAAGAACTGCAACAGATCAAAACGATTCACGCTACCCCGCGTCGCACTCATATTGAACAACGGGAAGGAGAAATCGCCGAAACTGACCTGATTGCCAACGAACAAGCCTTAATTCTCGTCACCGAACAGGGTTACATCAAAAGAATGCCCGTTAATACCTTTGAGTCCCAAAATCGGGCAACAAGGGGCAAAGCTGGCGCAAAAATGAAAGAAGACGACGGCATCGATCACTTTATCACCTGCCGCGATCACGATAGCGTCCTCTTTTTCACCGATCGCGGGGTTGTCTATAGTCTCAATGCCTATCATATCCCCACCGGTTCCCGTACCGCTCGCGGCGTTCCCATCGTGCAACTGTTAGAGATTCCCAAAGGGGAGAAAATTACCTCGGTGGTGGCAGTCAGCGAGTTCAGCGAGGATAATTACCTGATTATGCTCACACAAAAGGGATTTATCAAGAAAACCGCCCTCGCTGCCTTTAGTAATATTCGATCGAACGGTTTAATCGCCATTTCTCTCGAAGACGGTGATCAACTGCGTTGGGTTCGCTTGGCCAAAGAGGAAGATAGCGTCATTATCGGTTCTCGTCAGGGGATGGCAATTCATTTTAAGGCCGATAGTCAACAATTGCGCTCCTTGGGAAGGGCAACTAAAGGCGTAAAATCGATGAAATTGCGCTCAGGTGACGAATTAATTAGTATGGACATCCTGCCTAGTCAAATTGTCGCCCAAATCGCTGAATCTAACGAAGAAGAAACCGAGGACGAAAGCGAAGAAATTAACCCCGAAGTGGCTAATAATGGCCCCTGGGTGTTAGCGATTACCATGGCAGGACTAGGAAAACGGGTTCCCGTTACCCTCCTACGTCTGCAAAATCGGGCGGGATTAGGAGTCAGAGTGATTAAATTCCGCAAAAAGAACGATAAATTAGCGGCTCTGCACGTTGTTAACCCCCACGAGGAATTTATGATTATCACCGAACGGGGTATTATCATCCGTCAATCCGTCGATGCTATTACTCCTCAATCGCGATCGGCCGGAGGCATCCGGGTACAAAAACTCGATGAGGATGATGCGATCGCTGCGGTAGCCCTAGTTCCCCCTAGTGATGCGGAGGAATCTGAAGACATTTAGATTTGCTGGGAAGTGGGGTGTGGGGAAGTGGGGAAGTGGGGAAGTGGGGAAGTGGGGAAGTGGGGAAGTGGGGAAGTGGGGAAGTGGGGAAATGGGGAGAATAAATAAAAATAATCTCCTGATTACTGTCTCCTGATTACTGTCTCCTATCTCCTATCTCCTATCTCCTGACTCCTATCTCCTGACTCCTATCTCCTATCTCCTATCTCCTGACTCCTATCTCCTGACTCCTATCTCCTGACTCCTATCTCCTATCTCCTATCTCCTATCTCCTGACTCCTATCTCCTGACTCCTATCTCCTATCTCCTATCTCCTGTCTCCTTTCCTGAGGATTTGGGATTAAAACTGGAAAAAGTGCATTAATTGGGAGATTTCCTGAGCGTCTAGGGATAAACGCCCTTTAAAATCCACAATATTCTTAAATAATCCCTTTTCTTCTCTGCTTTTAATAATGGCAGCTGCCAAATTATCGCCGATCAGGGGTAAGGTGGTTAACTGCTCGATCGAAGCGGTGTTAGGATTGATTTTAGGGGGTGCGAGGTGACTTTCGGGACTATAATAGGCAAATTCTAGAATCGGCTCCCAAGCTTTCAATCTAGCCACAGGAACACTCAAAGCAGCCGCTAGATCTTCGAGACAAAGCAATTCTACCCCCATACCCAGCAATTCCACCAACATTCGCGCTTGATGGATGGATATCCCCGGCAATCGCAGCCAATCATCCACACCCGCTTGACTGACATTAATTTTAATGCCCAATTGCGCCGCCATAGCGATCTCATCGAGGGAACGAAAGCGATAATAGGGATCATTGCTAATTTTGGCTTTTAAAGGGTTAAAAGTGCGCCCTAACCAGTTTTGCGGTGTCATTATAGTAGTTGTCGCCGTTTTTCTTCAAATTCGTACTCAGAAATTAATCCTTCTTGCCGGAGGCGCTCTAATTCCCTTAAAGCTGCCCCGATCGCCTCTACTTGTTTAGGCTCTAAACTGGGGACAGTGGCAGCAGCGGTGGCAGTGGGAAAATAGTTAGCCAAAAATTGGTTATCTTGGATTAAATACCACACCGCATCGATCGCGCAAGCCACCCGGGGAATCGGAGTTTGCCAGAGGAGAAGATAGATAATTCCCCAGAGAGGTTGACCGAGATAGAATTTATGAATACCGGCGATAGGAAAGGGTAAAGCGAGAATGCTGCCGATAAAAGCCAAAAAAATCGCTAATTTACGGCTTTTGGGCTTACTTAATAATTTTTCCACCAGAAGCATGAGACCTGTTCGAGATTGATTTTAGCCTGATCTGAACCTTCTATCCTAAAATACTCTTTGGTTCTAAGTAGGGAGACACAATTATTTGTAGGATGGGTTAGCGGTAGCGTAACATAATCTGGCGTTGGGTTTCATGCTTCAACCCAACCTACGTTCATCTTATATTTAATTCCACTCAGCCACTTAACATAGGGATAAGCAATGACTAGCAGAATCAAGGAAATCTTTCAAACAGGACAACCGGATCAATCCGTCACCGTGCAGGGTTGGGTGAGAACAAAACGAGAATTAAAAGAATTTACTTTCCTGGAAGTTAATGATGGCTCATCCCTGGCCAACTTACAAGTTATCCTCGAACCGACTTTACCCGATTATGAAAGTGTACTAAAGACAATTAGTACAGGAGCGGCGATCGCTGTTTCGGGAAATTTGGTTCTTTCCCCGGGTAAAGGGCAAAATATCGAGTTAAAAGCGTCCGAAATCACCCTTTATGGTGACTGTCCTGCGGATTATCCCCTACAAAAGAAACGTCATTCCTTTGAATTCCTGAGAACTATTGCCCATCTGCGAGCAAGAACCAACACTCTAGGAGCAGTAATGCGGGTTAGAAACGCTTGCGCCACCGCTATCCACAGTTTTTTCCAAGAAAAGGGCTTTATTTGGGTACATACTCCTATTATTACCGCCAACGACTGCGAAGGTGCGGGAGAATTATTTACTGTCACCAGTTTAGATTTAAAAAAACCAGCTAATTTTGCCGAGGATTTCTTTGGTAAACGGGCCTATTTAACCGTCAGTGGACAATTACAAGCGGAAGTAATGGCCATGGCCCTATCTAATGTTTACACTTTTGGCCCGACTTTTCGCGCCGAAAATTCTAATACTTCCCGTCATCTGGCCGAGTTTTGGATGGTGGAACCGGAAATGGCTTTTTGTGATCTGGAAGGAGATCAGGATTTAGCGGAAGCTTTTCTGAAATATATCTTTAAATTCGTCTTGGAAAATTGTCCCGAAGATTTGCAGTTTTTTAACGAACGTATCGATAAAACGGTGTTAAGTACGGCCGAAAATATCGTTAATAGTGAGTTTGGCCGGATTACCTACAGCGAAGCGATCGAGTTATTGGAAAAAGCTGATCGTCAGTTCGAGTTTCCCGTAGAATGGGGCGTAGATCTACAGTCAGAACACGAACGTTATCTAGCGGAGGAACTATTTAAAAAACCCGTGATTGTCACCAATTATCCCAAGACAATCAAAGCTTTTTATATGCGTCTAGATGACAATAATAAAACTGTTTCCGCTATGGATATTTTAGCGCCCAAGATCGGCGAAATTATCGGCGGTTCCCAACGGGAAGAACGATTAGATGTATTAATCCAAAGAATGCAGGAACAGGGAATGAATCCCGATGATTTGTGGTGGTATTTAGATCTGCGTCGCTACGGTTCCGTTCCCCACGCCGGTTTTGGTTTAGGATTCGAGCGTCTGGTACAATTCATGACGGGAATGACCAATATTCGCGATGTGATTCCTTTCCCCCGTACCCCTTTAAGTGCCGACTTTTAGAATGATGTCTAGGATCGACAGGAGAAAGGAGGAATGTAAATATTTATTAAATTGTAGCTTAGGCTACAGTCTTAGAGTAGAAAATGTGTATTGTTTCACTGTCCTCCTTCTGTCTTGGGTTGGGCTATTGCTTGACCTGACTGCGAGAGAGTGCGATCGCACTGTATCTAAGTTAACTCATTTTGCTGAAAATTATGCCAGGAATCTTGACGCATTTGTTCAATAACTTCGGGATATTTTTCCAGATCTTCTAATGAGTTTAAAGGTGGATAAACTACTCGATCTTTTCTTTCATTTACCTTATCTACATAAGCATAAAAAGCCTCGTCATCCTCACGATGAGATAATACATAACTTTTTAATTCTTGAGAGGTCATAGTTTTAAAATTAGGTTTTTGATTCATTTTATCCATTGTCCATTAGGTTTAATTTCAATCTCAATACCTTCACCAATTAACATGAAAATATTTTTAGTACGATCATCCAATCTTATTAAGTTAATTGGTAAATAAAACCTTGTTGCCCAACAAGATAGGGTATAACATTGCAAGAGTTGTGCAAGTGTCGGAATATTTTTCCCTCCCAAAACCGAACGAATGACACTAATTATAACAAAATAGAGAATCTGCTTCAACAACTTCGAGACAGAGATGAACGCAAAGACGAATCCGACAGACCGCGCCACAATAACTCAAGGAAGAGGATAGTTCGTCTGAGAAGGGGTAAAACAAAGGAAAACACCTGAAACTCTCTGCTCTGTCAACCCCTAAGCTAGGGAGAGAAATATAAAGATTTATTAAATTGTAGCTTTTGATACAGTTGCGGGGGGGGTGTGTATTGTTGTTTTTAGTTTCCTTTATGGTTGGGTTAGACTGTTGCTTGACCTAGCTGCGAGGGGGGCGATCACATTTAAAACGAAAAATTCAAAAATAGCCGCAGCCACTATCATTATGAGACTTAAATCGTGTTCTCAAGTAACTACTATAGCTCTTGAAATCAGCAGCTCTATTCTATTTGGTGTTGGTTTTGTCTAGCAGTTATCTTAATGGTGGGGTACGAAGTTTGGTTCTTCGTTACTTGGTATGGTTCGATCGGGGGGCATAAATCGACTAAATCCTTATCTGGCAAGAGATTTAATTGATTAGTTCGCTCTAGATCAAAAAAAAATTAACAAAAATCGCTCGTCCATTGCATAAGACAAACCGAAGAACCCGAAGTTTTCGTTTTGGGGAGTCGGTAGTCGGTAGTCGGTCGTCAATACCAAATTAGGTTACACTTCATCTAGCTTATGAAAAACGCTGTATCACCTACTTCAGCAGTAGTTCTTTCTACTATCGTTGCTGGTCTGGGATTTCTTGTTGTCGATGTTAATGCTGTGCAAGCGACATCACTTGCTGCCTTGCCCGGTCTTCTGTCAATTACCTTTTTTGAGACATCGGGTACGAATACTCCTTATACATTTACTGTTAATAGTTCTCAACTTCTCACTAAGCTTTCAGCACTTAATTCGACTTCTAATGACTTTGTTGGAGTCTCGACAGAGTTCTACGATGTTTTTTACAGCGATTCATTAGGGAATTTAGATGTTAATGGTATGTATGTAACTGTTGAATCAGTTTATGACCGCGAACTTCCTGCTGGCGGGGGTCTAAATATTGCTGAAGTACAGTTGAACTTTACAAGTGGAACTGAATTTGCTAATCAGGTTACTGCCTTCACTGCACTTGGAAATAATGCCATTGTTGGCTCACAGATCAAGGCAGTTGATGGAAACTTATTAACTACCACCACACTGGGAAATACGGTGGGTCAAAACAAGCGACTTTCCCTCACACTTGGTTTTGCTTCTACGGCTATTCCCGAACCATCCGCCATCCTCAGCCTTCTCGCCCTCGGCACTCTCGGCGCAGCTTCAACCCTCAAGCGCAAACTAAAATCCTCCCAATCTACCGAAAAAGAGACCACAAAAGTAGGCTAAATTGCGTCTAAAAATACCATAAATGCCCCTTCAATCAATCTTGAGGGGGTTTATTTTTTTCTTCATCAACAATCTGTAAAACACTGCTGTATAAAGGTGCAGCCACCCAAAATCCTGCTTGATCAATCAAAGCGTCTAGCAAGGGTTTCACCTCAGAGATTAACCGTCGATTCTTCGCCTCAACTAAAATGCCCAGAATTCCTGTGTATCGAAGATTAAGTCTAGCCGCAATTCTACGACCACGACGCTCATCAATCAAAACTTGATCTGCTCCCAACTCAAGTGCTAAAGCAATAGCCTCAGCTTCTCCCTTATCTAGTTCATCTGCAAGAGCTTCAATCACTGTGCGGTTAGTTACCGTTCGAGTTTGAATCCAATCTAAGGTTTGTACCTCTATTGAACCTGCTACCGGAAAATCAGGCTCAGTTAATTCTCGATAAACTGCTTCGGGAATAAAAACTATTTCGTAAAGTTGTTGTAGCAGATGAAGTTGATTAATGGCGGCAAGATTGTTGATAGGGGATGTATCACTGACAACAATCACAATCTTCCCATCTCCCGCAAGTTCTTAATATCCTGTTCAAAATCTTCGACATCGTAGTGTACCGGAATTTGACGACTTGCAAGTAGGTGTTGAAAAGCAATACGATTCATTCCTGCAAATCGACTCGCTTGAGCAAGGGTGAGCTTCTCTTTTTGAAAGAGCATGACCGCAATTTCCTGCCTCATCTCAGCTTCAGTCATGCGTGTTGCACTGAGAATTTCATCGGAGATATCAATACTCATGGCTATAACCCTATCTATCCCTTCCTATTGGAATGATATCATAACCCCCTTCATTTAGTCAGTTGAGCAGGTTTATTTTTTGCGTCTCTTCCCCTTACACATTTTACACATTAAGAATCGGTTTTATGCTATTGAGTTACCAAAGCCAATAGAAGAGGCTTTATTATCAGTTGCCAACTAAACCCCTCCCAATCCACCGAAAAAGAAACCACAAAGGTAGGCTAAATTGCCTCTAAAAATACCATCAATGCCCCTTCAATCAGTCACTTGAAGGGGTTTATTTTTTTGCCTTCCTCCCTCAAAAAATTCTCAGTGACACTAGAAAATAGCTAAAAACTCTGCTGGAGTAATAATTGGAATCCCTTGATAAGTATTGAGAATTAAAAGATCCTTATCGCCTGTTATGATGTATTGTGCCATTCCAGATACAGCTAATTCTAAGAATTTATTATCATCTAAATCGGAACAAACTCTCGTTTCATGCGATATATCAACAAATAAGCTCCTATTTCTAAGAGACGACAAGAAATCAGGGAGCATCTCACTTACGCGATAAGTAATTATACTTAGCCTAAAAGCCACTCTTAATCGTGTCTTGGAACGAAATCGAGGCTTTTAAAGACTGCGTACATGGAGAATTAAAACAAGAATCATTGCAAAGGTGAGATGCTCCCCAAGAAATCTAACCTATCATCTTTTTCTAAATATTTGTCAAATTTCTTTTTACTTATTCTCGTTGCCAATTCTTGATAAGTTGCCTCGCTCTGGAGAATGGTAAATTGACTGACTGCTATATTGATTACTTTTTTGGGTGTTCCTAGTGGATTGAGTAAAGCACTAATAAAAACATTGGTATCTATAACAACTCGATTAGGATTCATCTGCTAATAGTTCTGTTAGTTTATCTTCTGTCAAACCTTTAGCTTGAGCTTTTTTGCCGACTTTATCCATAATTGAGATAAGATTTTCTGAATTTTCCTCAATCGTCAGATTAACTTCTTGTTCAGGAGAAAGACCTAACTGAGCGATTAGTGTAGGAATCTCCGATACCTTAATATTTTTGAGAACTTGTTTCATGGCTTAACTAGGTAACTAGGTGTATCTTCAACTTTCATTGTACTCTATTTAGGGCTTGCTGAATAAATCTAAAAACCTTGTTGGGTAAGACTTTTAGACTTTTTGGAAACCAAAAAGTGCCAGATCTGGGAGTGATCGGGTGGAAAATTCCTGGACTTTTTCCCTGAAAATTAGGTAATTGACCCCCTCAAAATCGCTAAAACCCTACACCCTACACCCTACACTCCACACCCTGCCCCCAGGAAAAACTTTTTGCCGCAAACCCTATTTAATCACATTTAACAGTGTTCCTCAAATCGTCCTCGACCTCTTCGCCACAACTTCAACCCTGAAGCGTAAACTAAAACCCTCTAAATCCACCGAAAAAAAAACCACAAAAGTCGGCTAAATTGCCTCTAAAAATACCATAAATGCCCCTTCATTCAATCTTGAGTGGGTTTATTTTTTTGCCCGTGTTTCTAATCATTAATTTTTATTAATTAATTGTTCACAAGTGGTTTTTTGTGATACAATGGCAACTCTCAGATCGATATCGTAAAATTCAATGACTATTGTGATTCCCAACGAAATTATACAAGCAACAGGAAAAAACGAGCAACTGTTGCGACTAGAACTGGCAATCATTATGTTTAGAGATTATCATATCAGTAGCGCAAAAGCAGCTGATTTTGCCAACTTATCTTTAATTGAATTTCGTCAAGAAATCGCCAAGAGGAATATTTGCGTAAATTATGATAGTGTAGATTGGCAACAAGAATTAGAAACCTTAAAAACTTTAGGTGATCTGTGATTGTTGTTAGTAACACCTCTCCTATTACCAGTTTAGCTGCTATCGGCTATCTTAACTTGCTCCATGATATTTATGGAACAATTATTATTCCAGTAGCTGTTTGTGAAGAAATGACAGGATTAGGTTATTCAGTTCCAGGTACTATTTAGGATTGTTTTTAGGTTTATCTGGCTTATTTTCTCTTTTAGGACTCAATTCCTAACTCCTCTTTCAATTCAGCTAATGTTTGAGGAGTTGCATCTTCTGTCTGGGCCCATGCTAAAGAGCGAAATAAGCGTTGAGCATTTTCTGGCGATCGCAATAAATAAACACACTCTAATAAACTGGAAAGCTCATCTTCAGCAATTAAGGCCACATTTTTCTGATTGCGACGCTTAATGACGATAATTTGAGATTCGTCACACACCTGATCTAAGAGACTCGCTAAATTCATTCTCGCCTGAGAGTAGGTGGTTTCTTTGCTTAACATGATTTTTAGGGGATACTTGTACGACCTTATTGTACAAGTCCAAGCTCTTGAACTCCCCAAAAACCCCAAAATCCGAAGGGAGGAGAATGTAAAGATTTATAAAATTGTAGCTCAGGCTACAGCTTAGTTTAGTTTTGTGTGTAATCTATTGTCGTACAGCTTTGGTGTTGGGTTGGGCTGTTCCTTAGCCAAACCTAGAAAAGCTAATAGTTCCACCGATTCAGGGAGATGAACTGATTGGCTGGAGGGATATTAAGCTGTTGACTATCTGAATTGCTCGTTAAGACTGCAAGGGAGAAGGGAGCAGGGAGAGAAAGTTCGAGCATTTGTACTAAAAATTCCAATACGCAGTTTAAATTCAGTACAGCTTATCCCCAGTCTATCAGCTAGTTGGTGCGGGACGGGATTTTCTGAATCGACAACCTACAGAAGCCGCTATCTTATTTCCACAATAAGTTCCTTTCCTAAAGCTTTGACGTATTTTTCTAAAGTAGAAATACCGACAGATTCCACATTCTCTTCTAGGTTGAAAACCGTTGCTTTATCCCAATTTAACTTACGCGCTAATTCTTCCTGAGTCAGTCCAGCTTCTTCTCTTGCCTGTGATAAGATAACTCCCAGCTTGAAACTGAGATAACCAGACTCGAAGCCTTGGCAAAATTGACTGTCAGTTTGTTTTCTCCTGTTAATATATTGTTCTACATCACTCATCGTCGAATCTCCTGTTCAAGTAGTCTCGTTTTCGTTGCTCTGCCAAATTAATCTCTTGGGATGGTGTTTTTTGAGTCTTTTTAGCAAATCCGTTCGTTAAAATAATTAAATCACTTTCTCCAAAAAAGCCCAGCAGACGGAATATATTATTGCCAATCTGAACCCTCACTTCCCAAATATCATCAGTATTGACTAATTTTTTCAGGTATTGACTCGGAACAGAATCTAACTCCTGAATTAAGCGTAACACCCACAACACTTTTTGAGCTTGTTTTCCAGACAGAGAATTTAAAAAATCTTCAACGGGGCTGGCTCCTGACTGGGTACGATAAAAAACAATCTCCTTCATATAATAATCAGTTTAAGAAAACATTTCAATATTTTAGTGATGCCATTTCATTTGGATTGTAGTGATTCCATATCGCCAGTCATTGGTTGTGCATTATCTTACATCTTCATTCAATAAGTAGTCGTGCCAAATAAATTTCCTAGTGAAGATGGGCACTCATGCAAGAGGTGGTTAGATATGTGTAATTAATTTTGCTTAGGTACTTAACATTGTCAGAGTTGTGCAAGTGTCGGAATATTTTTCCCTGCCAAAACCGAACGAATGACACTAATTATAACAAAATAGAGAATCCGCAGCTCTCTTAGGTTTGGTGGGTAAAATGTATTCTGAGATACAGTCTTGGGGCAGTGAGTGGAACTAACCACAGAGACACAAAGGACACAGAGATCGATCACCACTATATAAGTTAAACTTATCACACAAAGAATAACAGAGCCAATCCGCTTCAACAACTTCGAGACAGAGATGAACGCAAAGACGAATCCGACAGACCGCGCCACAATAACTCAAGGAAGACGATAGTTCGTCTGAGAAGCAGTAAAACAGCGGAAAACACCTGAGACTCCCTGCTCTGTCAACCCCTAAGCTAGGGAGAGAAATGTAAAGATTTATTAAATTGTAGTTTTTGATACAGTTGTGGGGGGGGGAGTGTGTATTGTTCTACTATCCGCCTTTGGTGTTGGGTTGGGTTGTTGCTTCACCTAGCTGCGAGGGGACGAACACTTATGTACTGAGTAGCGAATGGTGATGAAAAAAGGATTTTTCAGATGGCTACCAATTTTAGCCTTAACTATAGCTTTATCTTCTAACTTCTATCAGAATCACGATGATATTGCTCAAGCCCGTAATTCGAGACGTGTAAGCAATGGTTTTGCTTTCGAGATTCAGAATTGTAATAAAGACAATAATTCTGTAGTTTGTACTTTTATGGTTGCAAACTTAGGGGAAGTCAGAGATCTTTATTTTTATCCCAAAGACTCTATCATCATTGATTCTACCGGCAAGCAATTGACGGGATCGGAGGGCCGTATTGGAGGAATAGGTCGTGATATAGTATGGGTAAGAGATATGCCTTCTAGAGTCCCCATTAACGGAAAAATTCTCTTTAAAGGAAATTTGCCCGGAAGAATCGTTTATCTGCGATTAGTAGGTCCTGGTTTCTCAGTTGAATGGAGGTAATATATTACCTCGTTCTCAGGTTCTACCTGAAGATTTTTCCTGTGGCAGCAGCATTGAGATTCGTACGTTGGGTTGACGCAAGGAAACCCAACAACTTCCTGGAATATTTTCACAATTTTTGTTGGGTTTCGCCTTTTGAGCCGATGGGTAATATCTGAGCAATAATGATAAGACCTCTTGCAAAAGTCTTAAGTCGATCCTTGTACAGCAACATTTTTTAAGATTATCAACTACTAATAAATAATTAACTGAAAGTCCCTCCCATTATTGTTTCTATCGTTTGTTTTCGGATTTATGCAAGAGGTCTATAGCTCAACCCAACCTACGGCTCGATTAATTAACAAACTGATTCAGGAATGATAGTTATGGCAATCAGAATCAAACTTTGGGCAGATTATGGAAGTTACCCACTTTGGGGAGTAGATGAAATTGATAACATTGCTCCTGAAGAATTGCCATTAAGTCAAGCAACTATTCAGCGTTTAAACCCATGGCAGTATACTTACGATAAGACTTTAAATCAAGACTATCCACCTTTATCAGATTTTCCTAATCAGCAAGCTGAAATGGATTTTAAACAAGAAGGAATTAGTTTATGGAAACAGTTATGTCTTGAACTGGCCCCAGATTATGAAGTTTTCTACCAAAATGAAGGTCAATTGTTCAGACATCCTAAGGAAATAACCAAAAAATCTACAGTACAAAAAATAACAGTTTGAGTATCATCACCTTCGGCTCTAGCGCAGCTTCAACCCTGAAGCGCCAACTAAAACCCTCTTAATCCACTGAAAAAGCAACCACAAAAGTAAGCTAAATTGCCTCTAAAAATCCCATAAATGACCCTTCATTCAGTCAGTCGAAAGGGTTTATTTTTTTGAATTCCTCCCTCAAAAAATTCTCAGGGACACTAGAAAATAACTAAAAACTCTGCTGGAGTAATAATTGGAATCCCTTGATAAGTATTGAGAATTAAAAGATCCTTATCGCCTGTTATGATGTATTGTGCCATTCCAGATAAGTAGTCGTGCAAAATTAATTTCCTAGTGAAGATAGGCAAGAGGCAAGAGGTGGTTAGATATGTGTAATTAATTTTGCTTAGGTACTTACAGCTAACTCCAAGAATTTATTATCATCTAAATCTAAACAAACTCTCGTTTCATGCCATATATCAACAAATAAGCTGCTACTATTTTTAAGAGACGACAAGAAATCTAATCTATCATCTTTTTCTAAATATTTGTCAAATTTCTTTTTACTTATTCTCGTTGCCAATTCTTGATAAGTTGCCTCGCTCTGGAGAATAGAACTCTTGCAAATTAATTATATGTTATAATGATGGGTTAACTAATTTTCCCCAAAAAATTAGTTAACCAGTACATTCGTCCTGAATGAAAACTTGAAGTTTAACTTTTAACTCAAAACTCTTTAGATATGCTTTAATTTGGTTATCAAAACCTCTTTATTTAAGCGGCACAAACTATCTCAATTTTTATAATTGAGAAT
>NZ_SFBZ01000306.1:0-4943 GCF_007095495.1 Microcystis sp. M_QC_C_20170808_M9Col
TTAAACTAATAAAACGGAGAGGCTATGGCTTTAGAAACTTTCGGAATTTTTGGGTTAGAAGTATGTTATCTTGGCATCTTGTATGTTGATTTAGCATAAAGGGTAACGAAGAGCCATAATTTAGAACGGGGTCAATGTCCCATGAGAAATCAAGCTGAGGTTATTTCTATCACTTCTCCCTTAGCTTATTTAAAAGATGACTTAGTAGGCAATCGCTGGTTAACTAATCAGTTAGCTAAACTTTTTCAAGAGGCAGTTAGAAAAAGATTTAATCAAGTTACTATCGAGTCTCAGAAACCTAAAGATGTCAATAAAAAACTAAACATTGGCTATATTGCCCATACTTTACGGCGACATTCCGTCGGGTTTTTAAGTCGCTGGTTAATTCATTATCATCAACGAGATAACTTTAATATTCATCTCTACCTAGTCAATCAAGTCGAGGACGATATTACGGAACAATGGTTTAAAAATAAGGTGGATAAGTATAATAATTTACCAGCAAATCCCCAAATTATTGCTGAACAAATTAATCAAGATAACATCGATATTTTAGTAGATTTAGATAGTATAACTAAGGATACCACCTGTGGAGTTATGGCAATTAAACCCGCACCAATTCAAATAACATGGTTAGGATTAGATGCCACAGGAATACCTGCTATTGATTACTTCCTTGTAGATAATTTAGTTCTAGAAAAAAATGCCCAAGAGTTTTATCAAGAGAAGCTTTGGTGCTTGCCTAACTGTTATCTTGCCGTGGATGGATTTGAAATCGGAACACCAACGCTAACCCGAGAGGATTTAAACATACCAGCAGAGGCAATTACTTATTTAACTTTGCAAGTGGGATTAAAAAGAAATCCTGCCACAATTCGCTTACAAATGCAGATTATTAAAGCAGTACCTAACAGTTATTTATTAATCAAAGGTGCGGGAAGTGAAAAGCTGATCAAAGATTTATTTATCAGCATTGCTAAAGAGGAAGGAATCGATGAAAATAGATTGCGCTTTCTCTCAGGAGTTGCTACGGAGGAAATTCATCGCGCTAATCTCCAAATTGCCGATGTGGTACTCGATACCTATCCCTACAGTGGTGCAACCACTACTCTAGAAACTCTTTGGATGGGTATTCCTGTAGTGACAAAAGTTGGTCAACAATGGGCCAGTCGTAACAGTTATACTTTTATGACTTATGCGGGAATTAGCGAGGGTATTGCTTGGAGTGATGAGGAGTATATCGATTGGGGAATAAAATTAGGAATGGATGAGGAATTAAGAAAAAAAATAGCCATGCAATTGCAAGCTTCTCGTCAAACAGCACAGATTTGGAATGCACGTCAGTTTACTAAAGATGTGGAAAGCTCCTATCGTCAAATGTGGCAAATCTATTGTGAAAGTTAATTAAGGAGAGAATTAAATCATGTCTTGGCAAAATGAAGTTAAAACCGCTTTAGAAAACAATCAATACGATATTGTTAGTCAGTTTTACGAAGAACTGATAGAAAGAGAACCCCTAGAAATTAGTTATTATTGGTATTTAGGATTATCCTATCTTTTGCAGGCAAAAGAAGAAGAAGCACAAGCTACTTGGTTATTGGTTTTCACTCAAGGGGATGAAGGGGAAACCGAGTCATGGCTGCTAGAGTTAAGCAATATTTTAGCTGCCGAAGCTAACCGACAATTAGAGTTAGAAAATCTAGAAATCAGTTGGTTAATCCGTAAACATCTACAGGAAATTAATCCCAGTTATCTCGATAATTTACTGCATTTAACCCTCGTTGAAATTAAATTAAATAGATTTCATCCTCAACAACTGCAAGAATGGCAAATACTAGAATTAATTACCCAGGGTTCAGTTAACTCTGAATTATTGGAACAAGTAGTAATTGCCGTCATGCCTTACGCTCATGAATATACCATAGAATTAGTTCGGTTAAGTTTACCCTATCTTGGCAATTCTCCAGAATTACTTAATCACGTCATCACTGTTGCTGGACGCTTTGCTTTTGAGAAATATCAACCTATTTATTCCGTTGACTTAGCGGAAGCTTTTCTTCCCCTTTATCCCGAAAGTTTGTACTTAGAAGTTAATTTATTTTGGTTTTATATCTCTTTACCTGACTATGAAAAAGCCATCAATTTAGTCAATAAGTTGAAAGACAAAAGTCAAACAATTGATTTAAAAATGTTTAGTCAATCTCTTCTCTTGAATGGTTCTTTACGCGCCTCAAAATGGAATGAAATTCCTAGTATTTCTCAAGATTATAAACAGTTAATTAAAGAATTTATAGAAAAAAAGCTCCAAGATATACATCCCTTAGTTCGGGGAGCTTTACTAACAGTTATGAACCCGATTTCCTACTATGAAGATAACCCGAAAGAGAATCGACCGCTTTTAAGTCAGATTGGCAGTTTTTTTCAAAAAACTTACAAAGAAATGCTGGGTTTTCAAGAGGAAAGTTTTGACAAACCCAGAGAAGATAATCCCGATAAAAAACTTAAAATTGGTTACATTGCCCAAACCTTAAAACGTCATCCTGTGGGTTTATTGAGTCGTTGGACTATTAATTATCACAATCGTGAGCAGTTTGATATTCACCTTTATATGGTGAGTCAACCTGTGGATGAAATAACTCAACAATGGTTTTCTAATCCCGCAGATAAAATCTATCATGCTACTGCTGATTCCTTAGTAACCTATCGCAAAATTAAAGAAGATAACATCGATATTCTTGTGGATTTAGATAGTGGTACTGGGGCAATCGTTGCCAAAGTTATTGCCTTAAAACCTGCTCCTATTCAAGTTAACTGGTTAGGTTTTGATGGTTCCGGTTTACCCGCAGTAGATTATCTTTTAGCGGATCCTTATGTACTACCAGAAAATGCCCAAGAATATTATCAAGAAAAAATCTGGCGTTTACCTGATGCTTTTGTCGCTGTGGATGGTTTTGAAATAGCCGTTCCTACCCTGCGAAGAGAAGATTTAGGTATTAATAATGATGCGGTTATTTACCTAAGTTCTCAAACGGCAATTAAGCGTAATCCTGCGATGATTCGCTTACAAATGCAAATCATCAAATCCGTACCTAATAGTTATTTCCTGATTCAAGGAGTTGCTGATGATAATTCCCTCCTGGATTTATTCTGTCAAATTGCCGCAGAAGTTGGAGTAGAAACTAATCGAATTAAGATGCTTCCTCTCTATCAGACGGAAACCTACAGGGCAAATTTAGCCATCGCTGATGTGGTTTTGGACACCTATCCCTTTAATGGTGGTACAACCACCCTAGAAACCCTCTGGATGGGAATTCCTCTCGTGGTTAAGGTGGGGCAACAATGGTCATCACGCAACGGTTATACTTTAATGATGAATGCGGGAATAACTGAGGGTATATCTTGGAGTGATGAGGAATATGTGCAGTGGGGAATTAAGTTAGGAATGGATAAAAATTTAAGAGAAGAAGTCCGTTGGAAACTCCGAAAGTCTCGTCATACATCTCCCCTCTGGAATGCCAAACAATTTACCAGAGACTTAGAAACTGCTTATCGGCAAATGTGGAATATTTATTGTCAATCTTAGCGGATAAAAACTATGCAATGGCATCAAGACATACAAACACACTTAAACGACAACAATTATCAACTGGTGGTGCAGTTTTATGAACAATTAACTGAAAACAATTCTTCGGTCATTGAGGATTATTTTTATCTAGGATTAGCCTATCTTTTACAAGATAGAGAAGAAGACGCACAAGCTACTTGGTTACTGGTGTTGAGTCAAGCAGCCGAATCAGAATTATCGGGGTGGATAGAAACTTTAACTCAAATCTTAGATGCAGAGGCAACCAGACAAGAAAATTCCCAAAGACTAGAGACAAGCTATCTAATTCGATTGCATCTACAAAACCTTAATCCTAGTTTTTTAAATAATCTCCTGCATCTGATGGAATTAGAAATACAATTCCAAAATTTTGCTATGGAAAAGTGCAATGATTGGTGTGTATTTGAACTGTTAGAGAATACAGCTACAGCAGCAATTAATCTTGATTTACTGCTGCGAGTGACGGAAAAAGTTTTAATCTACCCCTGTACTGATACCATCCACTTTTTAGAATTAGCAGCCTTACATATCAATAATCCAGAAATAATTGCGGCCAAAGTTATCTCAGCAATTGTCAATTATGCTTATCAACAAAAACAAAGTGTATTTGCCATTAATTTAGTAGAACTTTGTTTGCGCTTTCTACCAGAGGATTTATACTTACAAAATAGTTTGTTTAATCTTTATAAAACCACCACTCTTGACTATAAAAAAGCTCTAGAAATTGCCGATAATTTTTATAAAAGTTGCCAAACAACTACTGAAAAGCTCTTGGGAATTTCTCTAGTAATTGGTATTTTACAAGCTAAGGGAGACTGGGGAAATTTACCTAAATTTATCGATGAATTAATACAACTAATCGAGGGACAAATTAATGCCGAACAATTTAATGCACCTCCCTTTATTATCGACTCTATTTTAGGAGTTAGTAGCTGTCTTCCCTACTATCAAGATAATCCGAAAATCAATCGCTATTTACAAAGTAAACTAGCAGAAATTTTTCAAGCAGATGTAAGAACCCGCTATAACTATATTGCTCCTGTTTCTTCTCCAAAATCTCCAGCAAGAAAAATAAAAATTGGTTATATTGCCCATACTCTCCGTCGTCATTCTGTGGGTTGGTTAAGTCGCTGGTTATTTCACTATCATAATCGAGATAAATTTGAAATTTACACCTATTGTGTCAACCAAGCAGCGGACGAAATTACTGAAAAATGGTTTATATAGCAATTCTTGGAGCTATGAAGTACAATGGAAAGCAAATAGACAAATAATAGAACTTACCAGCTTCCTATGAGACCCTATTCCGTAGATTTTCGCCAAAAAATTATCGATGTCT
>NZ_SFBZ01000307.1:0-14678 GCF_007095495.1 Microcystis sp. M_QC_C_20170808_M9Col
TGGACTTTTTCCCTGAAAATTAGGTAATTTACCCGATGAAAATGGGTAAAACCCCACACCCCACACCCCACACCCTACACCCTGCCCCTAGGAAAAACTTTTTCAGCAGACCCTACTTATACTTATATGTCTAATCTATCTTTGGGCGCGCAACCCCCCCTCGAATTTATCCCCCCTGACCTTAATTCCTTGCTTTTAAAGGGATGTCAAATCTTTTTACCTCTCTGGTTACAAACTCAAACCAACTTAAGGGAAATTTCCGCCGCTAATCTAGAAACTTTAATCACATTTTATCAAAAAAGTCAAGAGAAAAAAGTCCGTTTACTGCTTGCTTTCCGTCATCCCAGTATTAACGATCCCTACTGTATGGCCTATCTTTTGTGGAAATTAGTACCCAAAAAAGCCCAAGAGTTAGGAATAAAATTAAACAAGCCAATTCACGCTCATTTTATGTACGATCGAGGGATTCCTTTATGGGCTGGAGAAAGGGTAGGATGGTTATATTCTAAGTTAGGTGGCACACCAATTCAACGGGGAAAAGCTGATTTAATCGGATTGCGTTCGGCTCGTCGTTTATTATTAGAAGGAGATTATCCTTTAGCCGCCGCTCCGGAAGGAGCAACTAACGGACATAATGAGCTTGTTAGCGCAATTGAACCGGGTATTTCTCAATTAGCTTTTTGGGGGGTGGATGATGTCAAAAAAGCTAAACAACAGCAAGAATTAATTATTTTACCTATTGGTATTCAGTATTTTTATCTGACTCCAGTGTGGCAAGAAATCGAGCAAATTTTAACTAATTTAGAAAACGATAGCGGTTTAGAACCCACCCCGAATTCATCCCTAAAAGAAAAGGTTTTATACGAGCGTCTTTTTCGGTTAGGAGAAAGATTATTATCCTTAATGGAGGATTTTTATCGAGATTTCTACTATCAATCTTTGCCTGTAGTACCTGCCAATGGCGATGATCCAAACGAAACCCTAGCAAAACGTTTAGCCAATTTATTAGATGTGGCCCTACAAACCGTAGAAAAGTATTTTAATGTTTCTCCTAATGGTAATGTAATCGATCGCTGTCGTCGTTTGGAACAAGCAGGATGGGAACGTATTTATCGCCAAGAATTAAAACCCACTCATTCTATTTCTCCCCTTGAATTAGGATTAGCTGATCGCCTGGCCGATGAAGCTAATTTAAAAATGTGGCACATGAGAATTGTCGAAAGTTTCGTGTCAGTAACCGGTTATTATGTCAAAGAAAAACCCACCGTAGAAAGATTTGCCGAGACAATTTTATTACTCTGGGATTTAGTGACAAGAATTAAGGGAGGTAATCCCTTTTTTCGTCCCCAAATTGGTCAACAAAAAGCGATAATAACTATTGGTAAACCTATTTCCGTATCCGAGCGCTATGCTGATTATAAAAGCGATCGACGCTCGGCCGTAGCACAATTAACCCAAGATTTACAAACCAGTTTAGAAAGTTTAATTATTCATCAGTAGATAATTAGGGTTTACTAAAAAGGCTCTTCGGTTTGTGTTATGCAATGGAGGGGGGTTATAAGGGATGGAACCCTTATATAGAAAGGCATTTAGCTATTTTTGTCAATTGTTTTTTATCTAGAGCGAACTAATCAATTAAGATCGAACCATAACAAGTAACGAAGAGCCACTAAAAAAGTCTCTTGGTGGAGTCAGTTATCAGTTATCAGTTATCAGTTATCAGTTATCAGTTATCAGTTATCAGTTATCAGTTCACTGAGAAAACACCCCACACCCCGCACCCCACACCCTGCCACCAGGAAAAACTTTTTCAGCAGACCCTAGTATAGGAGATAGTACGGGAATCTGGAAAAACTCAATACCGAAAACCCTACCCCAGTCAGGGAATCTTTTATCTATCCTAAAAGTGTAGAGATAAACCAACATCTCTAGCGTCAAGAAAACTTCGGAGGTGACTTATATGGCACTTATACGTTGGGAACCTTTCAGAGAAGTAGAAAGCCTACAGAAAGAAATGAATCGCTTGTTTGACCGTCTTGTGCCGACTGATGTAGGCAATGGCGAAAAAATGGGGTTGTCCTTCATCCCAGCGGCGGAAATTACCGAAACGCCAGAGGCAGTTCAGCTTAAACTGGAAATACCTGGTATGGAAGCCAAAGACCTCAACGTGGAAGTAACAGCCGATAGTCTGACCATTAATGGTGAAAGAAAATCGGAAATTAAAACCGAAGAAGAAGGATTTACCCGCACTGAGTTCCGTTATGGTAAATTCCATCGGGTTATTCCTCTACCGGTTCGGGTTGATAACAATAACGTGACTGCTGAATACAAAGATGGCATTCTCAATCTCACTCTCCCGAAAGCGGAAGAAGAAAAAAATAAAGTGGTGAAAGTGTCCATCAATCCTACCATTGCTCAATGATGTAGTACTCATTGTCCGGTCTTAAGCGAAAGAGTTAACCTAGTGTGATTAAACCAAAGCGGGAGTATCAAACCATACTTCCGCTTTTAGCTTCCTAAACCTTTAACTTAAAACTTCTAACACTGCTTGGGGTGATAATTTATCTTTAAACCAGATAACCTGGGCGGGTAGATTTTGAAATTTAACTCCAGCTTTTTCTAGATTTAACCGTTCCGATACGGCTAAAATTAGATTACTTGCTTGGGCCGATTTAACCTGTAAAAATTTCTTTTGTAGGTATTCTGGTCGCCAATAACCAACAATTTCGAGGAGAAAAACGCGACCATCGGGATGCACTAAACGGAAATCGGGAATCATCACTCCTCCGGGTAAAGGCACTAAATCCACTTCCCTTTCTAGTTGCCATTCAGTTTTTAACTGTAACCAACGTTTAGCGAAAGATTCCTCTAACATACTATCGTAGGGTTTACCTGGGGAATAGTGGGACACCAGACCACAGTTATCCTCTAAATTAAACTGTTGTTTTTTAATAGTTCCTGTATAGGAATCCTTGTACTGTAATTGTGCCTTCAGATTCCAGTGAGTAACATGGAGTAAGGCAGGAATTAATTTAGCGATTTCAATGCCATAACGACTGTTAGCTTTAAATAAACTGGTGGGACCATCGATAGTAATAGTAAATCCCGTGTCGGCATCCCCTTCGATATAAGTCATTAAACGAAATAGTTTTAGATAGCGAAAGAGATATTTATATTCCCCCGGATCGTTGCGGTGGACGTTGATGATTAAATAACTGGCCCGATAAAAAATACCTTGAATTTGCGAGAGGTTAAAACGATGAATTAAGTTTTCGGGGGTGGGAGCATCAAATTGAGTGAGAATTTTATTCTCTGCTAAATCAGCATAGAGTCCTTTTTCTAGAGCTACTGGAAAAATTTCTTGATTTAATTCTTGGCTGAGTTGCTGGGCAATTGTTTGAAGAATTAGCGATCGATTTTGGGGAATAGGAACAAAGTTAGCCGCTTGTTCAAAAACTCTTTTTCTTAATTCCTGCGGTTCTAAGGGACTAATAATCTCAAAGGTGGCAAAATGATTGGTTAATAGGTGAGCAAATCCCCGTTTAATTTTATAATCGGGACTGTCTCCCTCCAAGATTAGGAGTTTTTGGCTTAATTCTCCCTTAGTTTGACCGATACTTTCCTGAAAACAGGTGATTTGTTCTTGAGCGATCATCAGATAATCAGGAGCGATCGGTAAGCGTTTGGGAATAATTGTCTCGCCATTTTGACGGGAAATCAATAAATCGGTCGGTAACATGGCAAGCTAGAGAAGAATAATCAGATGGGGAGAGGTGGGACGACAAGGAAAGGTCGAAACCCCAAAAATCCCCCGATTCTAACTATTTTGGTCGATATAACGCTCTAAATCCTCGATTACACGGGTTAATTCTGCTTCTGTGGTTAAGCGTAGGCGATCGTCACGAACCGTTAACAAAACTTTAGCCGAAAAAGGACTCGGATAAATATTGGGATTACAAAACACTTCCAGAAACACATCACCAGTGTGCTGATATTCCAGCGGTTTTTGGGGTTGGGGTTTACCCCCACTAGAGGCATTACTGGCGATCGCTTTCAGGCGATCGAGTAAAATATTAATTTCCCTTTGCAAATCCAGAGCAGCACTGGGACTGAAACGAAAAGTAACGGAACCTTGCAAGAGATTAAGAGTTAAAGGAATCATCGAAAAAATCAGATTAGGAGAGGGTCTGAAGTCAATTATATTAATTTGGGGAAATTTGGGGAAATTGGGTTTTGGGGGATTGTTCAGTCATCAGTAATCAGTCAGGTTCTTCGTTACTAGGTCCGGAGTGAACTGAAAACTCACCACTGATAACTCACCACTGATAACTCACCACTGATAACTGATAACTGATAACTGATAACTGATAACTGATAACTGAAGAACGTAGGTTGGGTTGAAGCATGAAACCCAACGCCTAGGTTCGGTTCGATCGGGTGATCGCTAAATGTCTTTCTATATAATGGTTTCATCCCTTATAACCCCGTCCATTGCATAACAGGAACCGAAAGGCCATCAGTGAACTGAAAACTCACCACTGATAACTGATAACTGATAACTGATAACTGATAACTGAAGTTACCGACGCGGAACGAGATTAATCCGGCCCTCGTCCATTTCATCCATGAGTAACTCTAGGGCCTCGTAATCCACATCGGAAACGTAGCCAAGACGAGCGAGGAGTTCATTAATTCCGTTTTCGATTTCTGGCGTGATTTGACGATAATATAGGGCTTGTTCCACTAATTGGCGGATAGTCGGCTGGGTATCCACAATTTCCTTACTGTAGTTCAATAAATCTAATTTCCGTATCCTGCTTTACTTTATTTTAGCAAAAATACCAGTATAATGCAGGGTCATCATCAGTTATTCGGGATTAGAGCTTAAACCTAACGACTTTCCCCTGGCATTCGCCCTAATAAGCCTTGATGACTGTTTCTCTTTACTGCCTGGATCATAAGGTTAACCTAAAAGTGGCCCCTTCCTACAGGGGAAAAATTAAGAAAAGATTAATCTTTTCAGGAGAGGGAAAATATATCAAGACGAAGGTTACAAAATCAGAAAGTTAGGACATAATAGCGGTATCTGATCTCCAGTTAAAAGGTTCATTTATGAATTTCAAAGCCCAGCCATGAAAAGTCCTGTAAAAGTCCCAGAAATTGCTCTATTTGAGCCAAACGGCTATATTACCGCCGCTAACGTCCTAGAATTTCAAGAGCAGCTCACCAATCTGGTTAACCGGAGTCGCTCTATCACTTTTCTCGTGGATATGAGTAGGGTGGAATTCCTCGACAGCGCTGGATTAATGGCTTTAGTTACCGCCTTTCGTCTGGCCCAAAGTCAAGAAAAATCTTTCAATATCTGTTCTATTCCACCTTCAGTCAAGATTATCTTTGAATTAACCCAACTAGACCGGGTTCTCTCGATTTTCCCTAGCCGTGCTGACTTTGATGCTGTCATCACCCTCCCTCAAGCGGCGTAAGCAGACAAAATAGGGTTTCTGGCCGTAATTTCTCGGCTGCACTCTCAATTCTACCGGTAAATCACCTCTTGACCGGACAGATTGCCATTGGTACAACCGACTCCTCAAAACAACAATTTTTCTCAAGGAGAGGCATTATACTGTTGAGATGGCTCTCCTACTTTTGGGATATTATTTCGGGGGGCAAACTAGCATACACTTGTTGGGAGCAGCTCACAAAAGGCTGTCTATTAAGAAATTCCATGACTTTAGTGATGACAGAGGGGAAGGGGGCCAAGATGGTAGATAGGTAATGAGTAGTAATTTCCTAGAATCCATGACAGTCAAAAATCTCCAGTATGCTTATTTTCCCGGTTGTGTCGCCCAAGGTGCCTGTCGGGAACTATATTTATCCACGGCAGCCCTGACGGAAGCTTTGGGGATTAATTTAGTCGAACTCAAAAAAGCTGCCTGTTGTGGTTCGGGAACCTATAAGGAAGATTCGCAACTGTTGGAAGATGCCGTCAACGCGCGCAATATTGCCCTAGCGGAAGCCCTCAATTTACCCCTGTTGACTCACTGTAGCACCTGTCAAGGAGTGATCGGTCATGTGGATGAGCGCTTGAAGGAAGCAAAGCATAATAATCCCAATTATGTTGAGGAAGTTAATAATTATTTACAGAAAGAACATTGTTCCCCCTACCAAGGTACGACGACGGTTAAGCACCTACTCTGGGCAATTGTGGGCGATTATGGCTTAGATAATCTGGCGGCCAAGGTGGTTCGTCCCTTATCAGGCTTAAATTGTGCCAGTTTTTATGGTTGTTATCTCCTGCGGGCCCAGGATACTCTCCCCTACGATAATCCTTTTCAGCCGGAATCCCTAGAAAATGTCTTTCGGACCGTGGGGGCCAATCCGATTTATTATCAAGGACGCACTCAATGCTGTGGTTGGCCCCTGTCCAGTTATGCCACCACCCAATCCTTCCAAATGGCAGGAAAACACATTTTAGAGGCCATGGCAGCGGGGGCCGATTGTTTAGTCACCCCTTGTCCTTTATGCCATCTTAATCTTGATTCCCGACAACCGGAAGTGGCAAAAGTGATCGGTCGAAGTTTAGGTTTACCTGTGTTGCATTTTTCCCAATTAGTCGCTTTAGCGGTGGGAGTCAGTCCCGATCGTTTAGGATTAGATCGACACATCGTTTCCACCAAATCCCTCTTAAAGAAATTGGGGTTTTAGAACTCAATCAGGAGTGTTAGCAATGGATTGGTTAAAAAGAATTTTTGGCTTAGATAAACCGGCCGATGCCGCTAGTGCGATCGCGGGGAAAGCCGCTGCTGCCGGTATTCCCCCCGAAAGAGTCGGATTAGATGGAAAATACGACGAAAGCGGCCTAGCTAAACGAGTAGTTTTAGCTTTTGACGAGACACCGGATTTAGCTGATGAGGACAAATTGTGGGTCGCTCAAACTGGCAGTAAAGTTGTACTAAAAGGCAGGGTTTCCCATCAGGCGACTTTAAATAAAATGGTTGCGATCGCCAGTAAAGTCCATGGGGCAACCGGCGTCGATACCAGTCAAGTAACTATTGGGTGAAGTCGAACGGCTGTTAACCTCTTGTAAAAATCAAAAATTGTTGTTAGGGTTAGGAGTCAGTCCTGATGCAACAAGTTACACCGCCAAACATGAAAATATTCTGATCCTAAATCTGGTTATTAAAAACGGATTATTTATTCCCCCTTTTGCATGAGTGCCTCTCCTGATATGTAGCCTAGACTCAAGGGATTTAGTATTACTTCCGACTTTATCGCTCAATCCAAGCTTTTGGGGGGTTCTACCCCCCAAACCCCCCGTTGGGGGCGTGGCGCCGCCCCCAAACCCCGGAGCGCATTAGTTTTTCGGTGGGATGCTTACACGCAGCTGCTGACACATCTGTAATAATTTAAGAGTCACTCCACTTGCAGGAGTACCTCTCCTGATATGTAGCTTATACTCAACGGATTTAGTATGATCGACGAATTGGCGTTATTTCAGCTTCTATTTTCTAGTCAGTAGCCAGTAGTCAGTAGTCAGGAGAATTAAGAATGAAATAATAATCAGTTAAATGGTCTATTTACAGATTTTATGCGATTTAATCCTTATTTTTGACGTTTTTGAACCCTCAAAAGTTAATTATGCAAGAGGTTTAATATTCCCCGTGCAAATTAACCACTAAAACCCAGAGGGTTTTTGGCAGGGTGGATAGCCCCAAGACTGGCAATCGCCCCCAGCCGGCTGCGGTAAAATGGGAGGGATAGATACAACTCAGGAGAAAAGACCCCAGTGCCGTACAACCCCGCAGAAATCGAACAGAAATGGCAGAAGATTTGGCAGCAAATGGGATTGGACAAAACCCCAGAAAACGCCGATAAACCGAAATTTTACGCCCTCTCCATGTTCCCCTATCCATCGGGCAACCTGCACATGGGTCACGTTCGCAACTATACTATCACCGATGTG
Source organism: Microcystis sp. M_QC_C_20170808_M9Col (assembly GCF_007095495.1). Taxonomy (NCBI): domain Bacteria; kingdom Bacillati; phylum Cyanobacteriota; class Cyanophyceae; order Chroococcales; family Microcystaceae; genus Microcystis; species Microcystis sp. M_QC_C_20170808_M9Col. Next base: position 7,964 of record NZ_SFBZ01000307.1, read on the forward strand.
ATTGCCCGTCTGAAAAGAATGCAGGGTTATCGCGTGCTGCATCCCATGGGGTGGGATGCTTTTGGATTACCGGCAGAAAATGCCGCCATTGAAAGGGGAGTTCCTCCGGCAAAATGGACAGACCAAAATATTGCCCAGATGAAACGGCAATTACAACAGTTAGGATTATCTATCGATTGGGAAAGAGAAGTTGCCACCTGTTCCCCGGAATATTATCGTTGGACCCAATGGCTATTTTTACAGTTTTTTGAATCAGGATTAGCCTACCAAAAAGAAGCGGCAGTGAATTGGGATCCTATCGATCAAACTGTCTTGGCCAATGAACAGGTAGATAGTGAAGGAAAATCTTGGCGATCGGGTGCTAAAGTAGAAAGAAAATTACTCCGGCAATGGTTCCTAAAAATCACCGATTATGCCGAACAATTACTCACTGATTTAGATAAACTTACCGGTTGGCCAGAACGGGTTAAAACCATGCAGGCCAACTGGATTGGTAAATCGGTAGGTGCTTATTTAGAATTTCCTCTTGTTAACTCCACAGAAAAAATTGCCGTTTTTACCACTCGTCCCGATACGGTTTATGGAGTCACTTATGTGGTACTTGCTCCCGAACATCCCTTAACTTTACAAGTTACCACTCCCGAACAAAAATCGGCCGTAGAAACTTTTATTCAAGAGATAGCCAGCGAAAGCGAATTAGAAAGAACTGCCGAAGATAAACCCAAACGCGGTATTAAAACCGGAGGACTGGCAATTAATCCTTTTACCGGTGAAGAAATTCCGATTTTAATTGCTGATTATGTCCTCTACGAATACGGTACTGGTGCAGTAATGGGAGTCCCGGCTCACGACAGTCGCGATTTTAAATTCGCTCAGGAAAATAACCTACCAATTAAGATAGTTATTACTCCAGAAAGTGGCGAAATCGAGTTAAAAGAAGCCTACACAGAAGCGGGAATTATGATTAATTCCGCTCAATTTAATGGACTGAATTCCCAAGAAGGAAAAACCGCTATTATTGATTATGCCACTGCCCAAGGTTACGGCAAAGCTAGAATACAATATCGCCTCCGGGATTGGTTAATTTCCCGTCAAAGATATTGGGGTTGTCCGATTCCAGTTATCCACTGTCCTAACTGTGGAACCGTACCAGTACCTATCGATAATTTACCCGTTACTTTACCGGAAAATGTCGAATTTAGCGGTCGAGGTGCTTCTCCTTTAGCTAAGTTAGAAGACTGGGTAAATGTGGATTGTCCTCGCTGTGGAACTCCCGCAAAACGGGAAACGGACACCATGGATACTTTCATCGATTCTAGTTGGTATTTCCTCCGTTATACCGATGCTAAAAATGAAGATATACCCTTTCAATTTGAGAAGGTTAATGATTGGATGCCCGTGGATCAATACGTCGGAGGAATCGAACACGCTATCCTACATTTACTCTATTCTCGTTTCTTTACCAAAGTTTTAAGAGACCGAGGTTTAGTTAATGTCGATGAACCTTTTAACCGTCTATTAACCCAGGGAATGGTACAGGGATTAACCTACAAAAATCCCGAAACTGGCAAATATGTCCCCGCGGAAAATGTTATCTATAAAGAGGATAAATATTGCGATAAAGACACGGGAGAAGTTCTATCTTTCTTCTTTGAAAAAATGTCTAAGTCGAAATATAACGGCGTTGATCCTCTGAAAGTTCTCGAAAAATATGGGGCCGATACTGCCCGAATGTTTATACTTTTTACCGCACCCCCAGAAAAAGATTTACAGTGGGAAGATGCGGGGGTAGAAGGACAATTTCGCTTTCTTAATCGGGTGTGGCGTTTAGTCAGCGAATATATTGAAAATAAACCCAAGCAAGTCAAAAAAATAGAAACTTTCTCGAAAACTGACAAAGATTTAAGACGGGCAATTCACACCGCTATTAAAGAAATCTCCGAGGATTTAGAAGGAGATTATCAATTTAATACCGCCATTTCCGAATTGATGAAACTCAGTAACGCTTTAGGGGATAATAAGTGTTTTGAATCCCCCATTTATCGGGAAGGAATCGAAACCCTATTAATCTTACTTTCCCTTTTTGCTCCCCATCTGAGCGAGGAATTATGGCAAGCTTTAGGCCATAGCCAATCAATTCACCTGCAACCCTGGCCAAAAGTTGATCTCACTGCCCTGATTGTGGACGAGATTACCCTTGTCATCCAAATTTTGGGAAAAACCAGAGGCACGATACAAGTTCCCGCTAGTGCCGATAAAAGCACCCTAGAAACCCTCGCCCTGGAATCAGAAATCGCCCAACGTTATTTAGAGGGTAAGGAAATCAAAAAAGTGATTGTTGTCCCGGGCAAATTAGTTAATTTTGTCGTGGTTTAAATGACAGCAATTATCACAATGGTAGGGAATTAAGAACCTTTTCAGTTATCAGTAACCAGTTAGATTAACACTTTCTATGAAAAACTATCGATAGATAGCAAAATAGAAACTATACAATTAGTATTGTCTGTAAATAAGAATAACCTATGGATATTGAATCAACTAAAGTTACTCCTGAAGAAATTGCCCAGTTTCGCGCTGAATTGGCAGAAGATTCTAAAGCATTAGGAGATATTGATGTGATTGAGCGTTGTGAAGGGGATCTAGAACAAGCTGCTCGTATCTTAGCGCGTCGAGCCGACATTGAAGATGTGAGAGCGGGAATCACTTGGGAATCTGCGTTAAAGCAAGCGCGTCAGGTGGTTTGTGATGCAAAGTTTAAGGAAGGTTTAGCTCCTGATTTAATTGGGGGTATAATTGGTGCATTAATAACGGCAGGTAATCCAGTTTTAGTGGCAGTTGCTACTCCTTGCGCTGGTTATATTGTTAAAGTTTCCTTAGCTGAGTTTTGTAATACGGACAAGTCGAATCCAGAAAGTTAAATAATCCTGATTTAAACACCTGAAGCGATAAATGCAGCCCAATAAAAAGGATTATTGAAGGGTTTGTCCTCTGGAGACATTGTTTTCCATTTAGTTTGCCTCACTGCGATCGCATCTTCTAATTCAAATAACTCTTTTTTTGAAAGGGTTTTTTGTAGTTGAATTAACGCTTGTTGAAAGGTTTGGCTTTCTAAATTTTTCTCAGCCTCTTTAACGGTTAAATTCTGTAACCAGTTTTGAGCTTGTTTTAAAGCAACTGGTACAGAAACTTGCTGATTCTCATCAAATAAAATCTCATATAATTTAATCATCAAGAAGGAGGTTGACAGGTCATTAACTGTCCATAAACTACTGACAACACTGGGACTTCCTGCAAACAGAAAACCACTGGGTAAACCGATATATTCATCGCTGATAGAGTTTAAATCAATTAAGCCAGTTTCGCAGGCAGAAAGGGTGACAAGGCGACATTTATTCAAGCGCAGTTCAAAGATTTCGCCTAATGTTAGGGGTTCTTTATTGGCTAAGAATAAGGCGGATTCAAGGGGATTAGCTGGGTTAAAGCCTCCATGACAGGAGAAGTGATAACAGTGGTTATCTGAGGATTTGAGATGGGGAAGAACAGCGTTTTTAGTGGCGTTATCTTTAGCGATAACTTGAGGTTCAGTAAAGAAAGTTGAGAGGATATTAACTTCTAAGTCGGTGTAAAATAAGTCTTTAGTGGGGTTTTGAATAGCGAACAGTTTATTAAAGTCGGAATGGTGAAAAGTTTGGGAGATTTTTTGCAAGATTTGACAACTAGGCGCATATTGTACGCCTTTGGGAAATAAATCTTGTAATTCTGATCCCCCCGTTGCCGACTCCCCCCTTTTTAAGGGGGGTTGGGGGGGATCAACAGGTAAGGCGTGAATAGGGAGAATATGCAGAAACAAATGGGGAATAATAATTAAGCGTTGACAAGTATCGGGAATGAGGGCAAGAATATCATTAATATGCAGAATATCAGCAAAAGTCTGTAAGAGGTTAGACAGTTGATTTTTCCATTCTTGCTTGCCATTTTCGGAGTAGTAAAGTCGTCGATAATTATTGAATGTATCCAAGAATTGATTTTTATCATCTTCGGAAGATTGCCAAACTTTAACCTCTCCCTCAGCAGACACCACAAAAGCGATTATTTTCTCCCCTGTAATGTACCATTGCAGGAGACAAGTTTCGGCATCAGTTAAAGCCTGAATCTCTGTAAATGCGATCGGCTCAACTTTTTGAGTGAGGCTAAAGAGAGGATCTTTAATTTCTCTTGCAATAAAATTATCTAAGTCTTGTTGATATTCTTTCAGATAACTATGATCTTGAACGTAGGGAGTTAAGTTATCACTACGCATTAAATTCTGGTTAATGCTTTGATGTTGTAAGCGGATTTGCTCGTTAACAACTCGTTGTTTTAATTCATCTAATTGAACCTTAATTTGTTGACTAACGCCTTGGGGGTGTAGATTTTTCTGGGTGATTAATTCCACCAGGTTACGCCCTTTACTGCGTTCGATATATTCTAGAGCAGTTTTGAGGTGTTCAAGATTGTTTTCAATATGGTAAAGACTAAGGTAAGTAAGAACAAGACCTCCATAGGATTGTATGGCATCAGAGAGAATTTCTTGTTTTCTATAGCCTGTTACCGCTTCAATACGAATAGTTTCTGCTGCTTTTACCGCTAAGACAAACCCTTTGATAGCAATTTGCCAATTTTTGGCATTATAACCGTAAAATCCTAAGTTATGTGCAGTCTTAAAACATTCCTCAGGTAAAGCTTCTACAGTCCGAACAGTTAAAGCATTTTCATTGGCAGTGATCGCCAATTCTAAATTCTTAGCCTTATCCCCTTTCATTCTGTGATCATAAGCATTAGCAAGGTTAAATTGTGTTGTAGCCCATTCATAAGGAAACTTTTCCCTGGTAAAGGTTCTTAAAGCAGATTCAAAACAGGTGATCGCTACTTCTAGATTCTCTGCTTTGTCTTCTTTAACTCTCTCATTGTAAGTAGTTCCCAAATTCTGTTGTGTCAACGCCCAATCATAGGGAAATTCATCAAAAGTATGAACCTTCAAAGCTTCTTTGTAACAAGTAATTGCGTTTTCTAAATTCTGCTCTCTATCTTCGCTGATTCTGTTATGGTAAGCACTACCAAGATTATTTTGTAGCTTGGCGAATTCTAGAGGAAAATCATCAGGTTTCACCAATTCTAATGACGCTTTAAAACAGTCAATAGCCTTTTCTTGATTTTCTGCCTTTTTCCCTTTAATTCGATCATGGTAAACATTTCCGAGATTCATTTGACTCATTGCCCATTTCTGAGCAAATCTTTCTCTTTCAATCGTATAAATTTTTAATGCCGCTTCAAAACAAGTAATAGCGATTTCTAAATTCTCTGCTTTATCTCCTTTGATTCTTGCCTGATAAACATTCCCCAAAGTATTTTGTGTTTTTGCCCAGTGTATGGGGAAATTGTCAGAGTTAACAACTTGTAATGATGCTTGACAACAGGCAATAGCGATTTCTAAATTCTCTGCTTTATTTTCTTCAATTCTGTCAATGTAAACTTCGGCTAGATCCACTTGTACACCTGCCCAATTTAAAGGAAGATTCTTAAAGTCATAAATCTTTAATGCCTGTTGATAACAATCAATAGCAAATTCTAAATTTTTGGCTTTATCTCCTTCGATTCTATTTCTATAAGTTGTCCCTAAATTTTTTTGTATCTTTGCAAACTGATCAGGAAAATTATCAACATTGTAAACTTTTAATGCTTCTGAAAAACAAAATATTGCAATTTCTAAATTGTCTGTTTTTTTGCCTTCAATTCTCTCAAAATATGCTTTTCCAAGATTAATATATGAGTCTGCCCATTCATTGGGAAAATTATTATAACTGTAAACTTTAAATGATTCTCTTAAATAAAAAATAGCCTTTTCTAAATTTTCTCTCTTTTTTTCTTTTATTCTCTCTAAATAAGCACCACCCAAATTAAATTGCCCTCTTGCCCATTCATTGGGAAAAGTATTGATCTTATAGACTCTTAACGATTCCAGAAAATAATTAATCGACTGTTCTACATTCTCTTCTTTTTCTCCTTTGATCCTTTGTAAATAAACATTACCGAGATTATTTTGTACTTTTGCCCATTCCTTGGGAAAACTTTCAATATTATAGACGATTAAGGAGTTTTCGCAATAACCAATGGCTATTTCTATATTCTCTTTTTTCTTTTGCTCAATTATCTCTAAGTTAGTAGTTTGTAAGTAAGCATTGACTAAGTGAATGTGGGTATTTGCCCATTCACGAGGGAAAGCCTCGAAGGTACGCACTTTTAAAGCTTTTTTACAACAATCAATAGCAGTTTTTATATTTTCTGCTTTATCACCTTTTATTCTTTCAATGTAAACATTACTCATATTATGTTGCACCATTGCATATTCATAGGGAAAAGCATCTAGAGTATAAATTTTTAACGCTTCTTGAAAAGAATTAATCGCTTTTTCTATATTCTCAGTTTTTTTCCCTTCAATTCTCTTGGCATAAACATTTCCCATATTCATTTGCGTCATTGCCCAATACACAGGGAATGTTTTAGGTTGATAAACTATTAAAGCCGCTTGATAAGCTTTAATGCTAATTTCTAAATTGTTTTGGCTCTTCGTTACCCTTTATGCTAAATCAACATACAAGATGCCAAGATAACATACTTCTAACCCAAAAATTCCGAAAGTTTCTAAAGCCATAGCCTCTCCGTTTTATTAGTTTAA
>NZ_SFBZ01000308.1:0-8739 GCF_007095495.1 Microcystis sp. M_QC_C_20170808_M9Col
TAAAAAGGATGTTTTTGCTTCTCACCCTTGAGCATTCCTAGTTGAATTTGTCGTAAAGCTTCACTGCGTCCTTCTCCTTTTTGTAAGCGTCCATAATAGGCGACCATTAAATCTTTAGTCGCGTCATCAGATACTTTCCAAAGGCTAATTAATTGGCTTTCACTACCTGCTATAACTAAAGCGCGGCGCAATCCATAAACTCCCTGACCGATTTTAATATCTCCTTTCCCCGTATCGCAAGCGGAAAGCACAACTAATTTGGTTCCGACTAAGTTTAAATTGGTAGTTTCTAAAGCAGTCAAAACCCCATCATCTCCTGCACTTTGACCGATTGTAACTCCTGCTAAAACTAACCCAGAACGCAATAAAGGATTCTCAATAACATTGCTTTCTGGTTTAAAAAAACCATGGATAGCGATGTGGAGAATATTCGGTTTTTTCACTTGTTTGACGGCGTTTTCTGTGGCTTGAGAACCAGTTAAAACAGTGGCTTGAGGTAAGAGATTTTTAATCGCTTTAGCTTCTTGTTCTGTACCCGGAAGACCGGGAAAAGTAAACTCAGACAGGTCGATGGAACGAGTGAGAGCGACTTTTTCCCCTGCTTTACCGTAGAAAGGATCAGCTACAATAAGCGGAGATTGTTGACTGGCAAATTTATCTTTAAGGCGCAGTAAATCCCGTCCAGAAGTGAGATAAGTAATATGATAATTTTCCACTAAGTATTGATTATTTTCATCTACTAAAGCTTCAAAGGGAATTAAATTAAGTGCAGCATCAGGAGAAAGCAGAATCGTTTTAGTATTGCCTAATAATTGACGGATAGGCTGCATCAATGTCTCATCAAGTTGACGCGCTGATTTTTGCAGTTGAGGGAGAGGAGTTTCTGCGTCTGCAAGATTGTCACGAAAGTAAATTAATTTGTCATCAATCGGTTTAGCTTCCCCTAAATCCTTGACTTTGATGTCACCATTGGGATAGAGAATATAAACAGCATAGCGAGGGATGCCAAAACTATCATTTTTAGGATTATAAGGTTGATAGCGGACTATTTCAACTAAAGCAGCATCAGCAGGGATTAGCTTTTGAATACCTTCGAGGGTAATGGGTTGGGATAGGCTACGAAATTCGGCACTACGACGACCGATTTTACCCTCTATTTCTTTGGTTGTCTCCTAATTGTTGTTTTCTGATAGCTAAGGCTTCTTTGTAGAGGGGTTCGGCTTCGCTATATCTTCCTTGAGACTTGTAAAGTAATGCCAAATTGTTGAGACTGGTGGCGGTAGAGGGATGGTTGTCTCCTAATTGTTGTTTGATGATAGCTAAAGCTTGTTCTGCTAGAGGAATCGCCTCGTTATATTTCCCCTGCTGATACAGTTGAATAACTTGCTGAGTTAGCCTCTCTGCTTCGGCTAATTTATCTTGCGGTGAAACCTGAGAAATCACCTGTCCCACCGTTGGGGTTAAGATGACTCCCGATAATCCCATCATCCCGGTAATGACGACAACCGCTATCCCTGATTTGATTGATACTTTCATTGGTTTTTTATCCCTAGAGTTTATTGATAGGCAAAAACATCAACTTGAATAGATTTGTCGGGTTGAGCCTTGTGCTGTAGTAAAATTCTGATTTTTTCTGCCGTTTCACTACTAAAAACGACCTCCCCACAGTTATAGCATTACTTTAAGGCAGAGCCTTAGATATTGTGTTCCAAGGCTTTGCCTTGGAACAAGGGGACAAGGAGAATTTGTTTTAAGTACCATAATTAGTATAAGGCCGTTTATAGGGTGGTTGCAGTCCCAAAACAATATCCTCCCTCTTAACACCCATTGAAATTAAATCTTCTGCTGGATTCAATTCCGTTAAATTTTGTTGTAGCCAAATCTTATTATCACGAATATCAAAATGAACAATCGAGCGGTAAACTCGTTTTAAACCTTCCCATCCTACATTCATCCACTGATAATGATCCCGTTCCACATCAAATATTAATTGTACTTCTACGTCTTCACCGGTAACATCTTCTGCTACATAGCGACTTAACAAATTTTGCACTGCTTGACGATATTTTATTAGTTTATCTTTATCCATTGTGTAATTACCTCCGTACAAAAGTAGTAGCCATTATCCATAATTTATAGTAATTTCAAATAAGTTGTAGGGGCGAAGCATTCGGATAAGAAATCTACGGTTTCAGCGATAGGTTATTGCCCGAATGCTTCGCCCCTACGGGAGTGCTATAACTTTCATCCTTACTCCCTCCTTAAAATGTCATTAATTGTTTTAGCCAATTCCTGAACCTGCGAAGTATCCCCTAACTGATTATAAGTCCCCTTCGCCTTGGTTAACCACTGTATCGCCTCATTCTTATTTCCCAAGAGACGATAAGCTATTCCTAAACCCGCTTGTATCTCCGCTTGCACTGACAAATTCTGCGTATTTGTTGCCAGTTTTAACGCCTTTTCATAAGGTTTTTTTGCCAACTGAGGCAACCCTATCTTAAGGTAAGTATCCCCTAACAGTTGATAAACGGTAGCAACCCGACTATTTTGCTTAACTAATCCTTCCAATACCTCAACCGCATCCCCATACAACTCATAACCTCGATAGAGATGCGCTAAAACTAACCCTGCTTCCTCCGGGGATAATTGCTGCTGTTGAACAGCTTTAACAGCATCTAAAACCGTTTTTTGAGTCTGTTCATCTAATACTCTAAACCCGACTACTGCATCACTTCTAGAAGACGCACCATTATCAGCTTTTATTGTTACCCGATATCGCTTTCCTGCTTCCAGAGGAGGTTCACCGGGATAGACTATTTCAGTTTTATTTGTCTGCGTTTCCCAATTAACCCCATCTATTTTGATAGTATAATTAGTTGCACCCGGAACAGCATTCCACCGCAGTGAAGGACGATTGGTAATAATATTCGTTTCACGAGGAGTAATTAGATAAGGTAATTTTGCCAAGACTTCTTCTCTTTGTCCTGCGGGACGGGGGGTCATGTTTTCGCGAAGGGGAATGGTATTGGGGCGAATGGTATTGGGAAGTGAGAGGGTAAGATTATTACTATTGGGAAGTGAAATCACAGGATTTCCCCGAGGACAGCCATTAGAAACAATATACTTTCCTGTTTTAACCATCCACTGCTTGAGATTACTACAATAAACCTTAACGGAAGCGTTAGCTGCCACTTCTAACTCATCATCAAAACTGAGGGTAAGTCCGACAGAAGCGGGAAGGGTTTTTTTCCATTGTGGTTTTTTAACGGTAACTTTCCCTTTTACCTGAAAAATTGTGTTAACTCCAACAGTGTTGCTAAAAGTCGCCGCCGGAAATCCTACCGTAATTAATATCAGGGAAATGGGGGTAAAGATTTTGAGAAATTTATTCATGACTAGAATCAATTGGGGTTTGGCTTTAATTAGGTTCGTTGTTGAACTTTAGCATAAGATTTCAGAAAACGGGTTTTTAAAAAAAACCGTTTTCTCGTCTAAGTTGTTATACTATACTACTACAACTTAAAACCTCACCATTCCCTAATCTTCCCTGTGGGGTTGGAGACAAGCTTTGCACCCTCACTGAAGGAGTAATTTCCCACTTCCACTCGCAACTATAGAATTAGCTATAATAAAATTACCACAGGTATCATCTTCATATTTCTGGAAACTATATGACCTTAAAACAATTAGACAGAATTACTTTTAACTCCAAAATTATGGCAGGTCAAGCCTGTATTCGAGGAATGCGTATTCCTGTTTCTTTAATTCTTAATCTACTTGCTAACGAAAAGCCGATAGAGGAAATATTAGAGGAATACCCTGACCTAGAAAGAGAAGATATTCACCAATGTTTATTATATGCTTCTTGGTTAGCCAGAGAACAAGTTCATCATTTTGAATTAATCGAGCAATGGAGATAGAGTTTCTAGCCGATATGGGGATTTCTCTGCGTACAGTCTCATGGTTAAGAGAACAAGGTTATGATGTCGTTCATCTTCGAGATGAAGGCTTACAAACTTTATCTGATCAGTAAATTCTTGCCAAAGCAAAAAGAGAAAAGCGGATAATTTTAACTGTCGATCTAGATTTTTCTCAACTTCTCGCTATTAGTGGTGATAATTTACCAAGTGTCATCCTATTCCGTTTAGGCAATGAAAACTACAATCTAATTAATCAGCGTTTAACTATAGTTTTACGAGATTGTACAAAAGCATTAAAGACGGGAGCAATTGTGTCAGTGACAGATCGTATTTTTCGGATTAGACTTTTATCAATTTAAGATTTTTGCTTTATAGCGTTCATGGAGTCTTCCCGTTAATTCCATCTTAAATATTGTGTTCCAAAAGCGAACACCTTTATTATTGAGTACAAATTATAACATTGGCAAATAATCTCCCTGTCCTCTGTGTCTCTGTGGTTAATTACACTTCGTTTCTGAATAGTCACCAATAATTATAGGTTCTTTGTTGGGAATTTTGACAATAATTTCGACAGTTCCACCTAAGGCGTTAACTACTTCGCGCAGTGTATTTAGCTCTAGATTTTGCTCTTGTTTAAGGTTAGGTACTATTGATTGCTGTACTTCAAGATGCTCTGCCAATTCTGATAAAGATAAACCTAGTTTTTCCTGCAAATACTTAAGCGTAAGTTCCTCCAGATAAATTTGGGAAGCTCTTGCTTTAATAATTGCTTGTCGTTCTCCACAAAGTTTATTAAATTCTTCCGAGAAGTTGGTATATTCTTTCATGACTTTTCTTCCTTAAGTTTTTCCAGATATTTTTGATAACGTTGATCTGCTATAGGAATATTTTCTTTGTACCATCTTTTGTTACCTGACTTGTTCCCCCCAACAAGTAAAATTGCTTGTCGATGAGGATCAAAGGCAAATAAAACACGCCAAGGTTCACCTTTATACTGAATACGAAGCTCTTTCATATTCTTAAAAGAAGATTCTTCAATGGTATCAACTCGTGGTCTCCCCAGTGCTGGTCCAAGTTTCATCAATACAGTTAAAACAGCAAATATTTCATTTTGAAGTCCCTGTTCTTGTTGATAAAACCAGAACCTAAAATCTGGATCAAATATAATATTCTATTCCATAAATATAATATAGTCTGTACATAAAATAATGTCAAGCTTTCAGTTAAACATTCGGCTCTCTTGCCATCATCATTATAAATTATAACATCGGTGAATAATCTCTGTGTTCTTTGTGTCTCTGTGGTTAATTCCCCTCGATAATCTCCGTACCTCGCTCCAACTCGAAAATGCTATGATAAAAGTAACCTATTATCACTAAGGAAACTTTAATCATGACTAACTTAAACAATCATTCAACCTCTAACACATCCGAAGAGCCTGAGTTATCAATGGAAGAACTCGATGTTAAATGGGATGCACTAGAAAATGACCCAGAATTTTTAGCAAAACCTTTTTGGCAAAGAATTGTTGAGATTGGTAAAGTTGTTCCCCAATCAGAATGGCGAAAACACTTTCCCAGAGACTTTGCGCGTAACGCGGAACATTATATGTACGGCGCACCGAGAGAAGATGAGGAAAAATAACAAACACAGAACTAACGTCAATTCAAAGTTATAATATATGTAGTAAACCAATCCCACTAAATGATTATGAATCCCCCAAACAATCCCACTCGCACAGAAGAAATTCCGACAATAGAGGAACTTCCGACAATAGCTGAATTACAAGCAAAATTCGCTCAACTTCAAGCTGATCCCGAATTCCGCAAAAAACCTTTTTGGCAAAGAATTGCAGAAATTGGCGCACTTGTTCCCCAGTCAGAATGGCGAAAACACTTACCTACAGACTTTGCGCGTAATTTTGAACACTATATGTACGGCGCACCAAGAGAAGATGAGGAAGAATGAGAAAAATTTTCTTAGATACATCCTATTTGCAAGCACTCGCTGATTATAGAGACAATCTCCATGAACTTGCCACACTAATGACAGTAAGACTAGGAAAATTTACAGGAATTACTAGCGAAATGATTTTGACAGAATTACTTAACGCATTGTCAGGAAGAGGAGATTATCTACGCCAATCTGCTATTAACTTAACCAACGATTTGAAAAACGATTCTACTATAGAAATCATTCCCCAAACCAGTGAACAATTTCAGCAGGCTTTTGATTTTTACCAAAGACGATTAGATAAAGGATACAGTTTAACTGATTGTGCTTCCATGCAGATTATGAGACAACTGGAAATCTCTGAAATATTAACCTTTGATAAGCATTTTCAGCAAGAAGGATTTAGCGCATTACTCAGAGAATAGTCACTAAACTTTACTTCACTTTAATTTTTTCCTCGCTTCATATAACCATTGTTCTTCCTCTGTCTTAATTTCCCTCCCTTGAGCTAAATTAAGACATTTACGCCAATTTTCCTGAGATAATTTCTTGTCTTCTTTTTCTAAAAGTTGAGCATAAATACAAAAAGCAGCACCGGGATTGCGGATAAATTTCTGATAAGCTGGATTTTCAGCGATACCAATAGCAACTAAAAGATTAGGAACTGCATCTTCACTGCGATTTTGCTTAAATCTGGCCCAGCCTAGATTTTTATAAATACTATATTTTTGTACTGCTAAATTGCGTTTCTCCTCTTCAGTAAATTGGTCTAGTTTTTCATCTTTTTCTGCTAATAATCTCTTGGCTTTTTCCAGTAACTCTACTGCTTCTGCATTCTTATTATCGCGCAGATACCAATAAGCGAGATTATTATAAGCATCTATAAAACCACCTTTTGCCGCAATTAAATAGTGTTTTTTCCCATTAGTCAAATCCTGTAACTCTTCATAAAGTGTTGCTAACTTATAATGAGCATCTAGATTATCTGGATCTAACTCAATCGCTTTTAAATACTTCTCTTCGGCTGAAGCTAAATTAGGAAATTCTTGACTTGCTGGCGGAGGAGATTGTAAACGGTTGCCTTCTTGCTTATAAAACTCAGAAAACCAAGAGAAATTTAGATAAATTCCCAAGAGAATAGCAAAGACTATTACTGTTACAGAAAACTGTATTTCTTCATACCAATGTTCAGCAATCCCAAGCAATTTCATTAACTTAACAAAACCCTTCTGGCGCGTCCGTGTGAGAGCATTTTCAGTTTGTAATAAAGAAATGAAAGTCGAAAAAATAACACCTCCTATTTCTAGCAAACCTGAACCACCACTAAGAAACCGAGTAGCAATCGTTCCGATTAATGTAAAATTAACCCCTAATAAAACCAGTTTACCGATTCTCAATAGCCAATCAAAGCGATTGCAAGGATGCAGAGATTCCTTACTTTCTAAATGCCACCACCAAGCCTGAGCAGACATAGGTAAAGTCTCCCGATATTCAGCTAAGTCAAGAACTTGAGTAATTTTGTAACTTTTCTGTTTTAATCTATTATCTTGTTCGATTAATTTTAACGACATATCAACGGAAATTTCCGCCTCAGCTTCCATTTGTTTATGAAGAGCATCTCTGGCGGCAATAATTTCTAAAGCCTGTGCTTTTTTCAGAGATTTATTATGAGAAGTATCTAAATAATTTAGAGCATTCTGGTAACGCTCTAAAGCAACTTGAAAGGGTGTCGGCACAGGTGCAGGAGAATTCATATTATACTAAATCCGTTGAGCATAGGTTACTTATAAGGACAGGCAAAAGGCAAGAGGCAAAAGGCAAAAGGGGGAATAAATAATCAGTTTTTAATAACCAGATTTAGTATTATACAATCCTAAAAGTTTAGTTTCTTTCACTGTTTGAGGGTAAAAAATACTCCAGCAAAACTGGCTGCTGATACTAAATCCTGTTTAAAAAGTATAGGAAAGTGGGAAGATGGGGCAAAAAACCAAAGAAATTAGGAACCATAGGTCCCTAATTCCTGTAGTATATGCCATTGTATCTAACGGGCTTGGAGAGACTCGAACTCCCGACCTTGTGGTCCGTAGCCACACGCTCTAATCCACTAAGCTACAAGCCCTTGTTTTTCTCAACAGTAAACTACTATAGCACAGGTTCATTCAATGACGCAAGAGGGTAAAGAAAAATTATCTCATCTCGACAGCCAAGGCGAGGCCCAGATGGTGGATGTATCGGAGAAAATGCCCACTAAACGCACTGCTATCGCCCTAGGACAAGTGAGAATGCTAAAAACGACTTTTGAAGCCATAGAACAGGGAAATGCGCCTAAAGGTGACGTTTTAGGGACGGCCAGACTAGCGGGAATTATGGCGGCCAAACAAACTTCCTCCTTAATTCCCCTTTGCCATCCCTTACCCCTGCAAAAAATCAATGTTCAGATTATCCCGAAAGCAGAGTTACCCGGCTACGAAATTCGGGCAGAAGTGGTGACAAAATCGGAAACTGGTGTAGAAATGGAAGCTTTAACGGCGGTATCTGTGGCAGCCTTGACTTTATACGATATGGCTAAAGCGTTAGAAAAATCAATCCTGATTGAAAATATCCGTCTGCTGAGTAAAACAGGAGGGAAATCAGATTATCATCAGGATTCCCTGTTGCGATGAAAACCCGGGTGCATCTCACATTTGCAGAAATACCGACAATCAGCAATTATCAGTGACTCTTAAATTATTACAGATGGGTCAGAGGCTGCGTGTAAGCATCCCACCGAAAAACTAATGCGCGGGGGGTTTGGGGGCGGCGCCACGCCCCCAACGGGGGGTTTGGGGGGTAGAACCCCCCAAAGGCTTGGATTGAGTGGTAAAAT
>NZ_SFBZ01000309.1:0-3676 GCF_007095495.1 Microcystis sp. M_QC_C_20170808_M9Col
AGAGGTGAAGGGGGTACTTTGTTCGGTGCTAGACTGATATTTGAGTAAGCCAGACAGGAGCCAGAAAAAGATATTTATCAGAAAAGTCATGATCAAGCTAGAGGTTTAAAGACTGATCGAGTTCCAATTATTTTTATTCATAAATATTTTACACAATTGATACCAGGTAAGCAAGAGGGCTACGCCACTACTACCAAATCATTACCGAACAGGAGTCATTGTTAGAGATTTTGTGTCAATATAGAGCTAAAGCAAGAGAAAGAGAAATTTTAGCTAAAGAAGATTTATAGTCATTTCAGATAAGTCTGATACACTCTAGACCAGTTAAACCCTTATGAACTCTGGCATTGATATTCTCAATCTTAATTGAAATGACTATATTCGAGTTCTCGGAGCATCAAGATAAACTAAGACGCATTTTAAGCGTTTATAGGTCAGTACGAATGCTACGATAGCGTTGGGCGAGGATGCGAAGTCGGTCCTTGAATTGATCAGAGAAAAGGAGTTTAAAGGATGAAAATGACTTATCTGGAAGCTACTGCCAAATTTTACAGCGAAGTAGCCCAAACTCCCGAAGTGGGGCTATGTTGTGTCCACAGCAGTCCTTTGCAACTACCGGGGTTAAAAATCCCTGCCATTATGCAAGAGATGAACTATGGTTGTGGCACGACGGTGCAGGCCAATGAATTAGGCAATTCTCCCAGGGTTTTGTATGTGGGTGTGGGTGGTGGTTTAGAAGCACTGCAATTCGCCTATTTTTCCCGTCGTCCAGGGGGAGTCATTGCGGTGGATCCAGTGCCAGAAATGCGTTGGGCAGCCCAAAGAAATCTCAGCGAAGCGCTGCTGGAAAATCCCTGGTTTAGTCTCGATTTTGTGGAAATTAGAGATGGTTCCGCTTTTGAATTGCCGGTGGAGGATGCCTCCGTCGATGTAGTGGCGCAGAATTGTCTTTTTAATATCTTTAAACCAGCCGATTTACAGTTAGCTTTACGGGAAGCTTTTCGCGTCTTAAAACCGGGAGGACGTTTACTGATGAGCGATCCGATCGCCACTCGTCCAATCCCCGAACATTTGCAAGAAGATCAGCGTTTACGAGCTATGTGTCTATCGGGGGCTTTGACCTACGATGATTATATTAAACAGTTGATCGATGCTGGTTTTGGTCAGGTAGAAATTCGGGACCGTCGTCCCTATCGTTTACTGGACTGTCAGAGTTATAATTTAGCCGAGCCGCTCCTATTAGAAAGTTTGGATTCCGTTGCTTTTAAACTAGCTATTCCCGAAGATGGGGCCTGTATTTTTACGGGCAAAACTGCTATTTATACTGGTACGGAGGCAATTTTCGATGATGGTGCTGGGCATATTTTAGCCAAAGGATTGCCGGTGGCCGTCTGTGATAAAACTGCGGGCAACTTAGCTCGCTCCTCTCCCCAAGATATCCTCATCACCGAGTCCACTTGGCACTATAACGGGGGCGGTTGCTGTTAAAAAAGCAGCGTCGAGACAAGTTCGATCCCTCAGTTATCAGTTATCAGTTATCAGTTATCAGTTATCAGTTATCAGTTACCAGTTATCATTGATTAGTTATTGGTCACTGTTTACTGTTTACTGTTTACTGTTTACTGTTTACTAATTACTGTTTACTGTTTACTGTTTACTGATTACTCTCCCATGACTCCTTTTGTTGAGAAATTAAAAACTCCTTTAACTAAGCAAAAAATCTCGGTTCTGCAAATTAATTTGGGGAAAAGATGTAACCTTGCCTGTAGCCATTGTCATGTGGAAGCTAGTCCAGGTCGTTCCGAAGAAATGACTCCAGAAGTGTGCGAACAAATTATCGAACTGATCGAAAGATTTCCCCAAATTAAAACCGTCGATCTGACCGGTGGCGCCCCAGAAATGCTCTACGGTTTTAAGCCGATTGTGGAAATCTCTAGAAAAGCTGGGAAACAGGTAATTGTGCGCTCGAATTTAACTATTTATTTCGAGAAAGGATTTACTGATATTCCTGAATATTGCGCTGGCCATCAGTTGCGGGTGGTGGCTTCTTTACCCTGTTATCTTGCCGATAATGTGGATAAAATGCGCGGTCTGGGAGTCTATGACCGATCAATCGCCGCTTTACAATGGTTAAACCGTCTCGGCTACGCTCAAGAGCCGAATTTGATTGTGGATTTAGTCTATAATCCCCAGATTCCTAAGTCAGATAATTTTTCTCTCACACCGGATCAGGTATCCCTGACACGGGATTACAAAAAGTTCTTGCAAGAACATTTTAATATTTCTTTTAACAATCTATTTACTATCACTAACCTACCCGTCGGAAGGACACGCTTCCATCTGGAACACCGGCAACTCTATCAACCCTATATTCAATTCCTCGAAGACCATTTTAATGGCGATACTGTCGAGCATTTGATGTGTCGTAATCAGCTTTCCATTGATTATTTGGGTAATATCTATGACTGCGATTTTAATCAGATGGAAGATCTGGTCGCTTGCACCGGTCAAGGCCAAAAATTAACCCTGCCAGATTTATTACAAGCGGGTACTTTAGAGCTAATTGCAGAGGTACAAACCGCTTCCTATTGCTACGGTTGCACTGCCGGCAGCGGTTCCAGTTGTGGGGGAGCTTTGATTTCAATCTGAACAAGTGTACTGGATTGACAGCGTGCCTCGGAAAATTTAGTACAAATGCTCGGACTAGCTCTCCCTGCTACCAACTCCGCTGCTGTCTTAACGAGTAATCTTAGATAGTTAAAAGTTTAACCGATGATTAGGGACCGGAAAAAACCGCCGATTCGATATCTTGACGACTAAGGGAGTATTTAAAAGCGCGATTGATGTCACTGCCGTCATTGGCTGCCCGAAAGTAACGAACGGTGATTTCTTCGATATCGAGGCAGATTTCCGCTTTCCATGTCGGTTTTTCCACAGTCCAACAGTGGACATTCTCGGTATTTTTCCGACAACCTAATTTAACTAGCCATGCTTCGATCGCCGGTAAGGGATGATTATAGAGGGGAGTATCGGCAGTGGGAATCTTCATCGCATCTAAATCAAAAATAATTGGGCTACAGTGACGGCATTCTCTCCTCGAAGCATAGCAATAATCACCGCTAGTAACAAGCAGCCCAGCAGGGTGAGTGCCAAGATAAACAAAGCAAAAATTTCTCCCGAAGATAGGGGACGATCGGTAGGATCGAGATAGGCGCTACGATTAGCTATGGGTTCATCGCTATCGGGGATAGTTTGGATGACATTCCAGCGCGAGTAACCTATCTGTAAATCATACAGGGAACGGCGATCGGGATTACTCAGGGTGGCATAAGCTTCGTTAAGACGCTGGAATTTAACCGTTGCCACTTCGGGGCTGAGTTCGGTAGTATCGGGGTGGTATCGTTTACTGAGTTCCCGATAGGCTCGTCGCACTTCGATCACCGAGGCACTCGGATGTAGCCCGAGAATGGCATAATAGGTATTGGCAAAGCGCGAGTTAGCGGCAATGACTCGCGAGGTGGTTTGGGAATTATCGCGCTCGAAGGTCACAAGATTTTTTACCGAAAAATTGGGTTTAAAGCCTCGCCCTTTTAGGGCGACTTTATCTGATGTATGATATTAAGAATAGCGGGCCGGGTAAGCAACCGCTTAAAAAACCCAGTCATCGCAGGATGAA
>NZ_SFBZ01000031.1:0-33514 GCF_007095495.1 Microcystis sp. M_QC_C_20170808_M9Col
GGCTTGCGGTGTCAGTCTGTAGAGCGACCATAAGACCAGAACAGAGTAAATCTGTTAAGGCAGGTGCGAAAAATCCTTCGGGAAAGAAGCAGAAACCCAAATCGTGAGGTTTGGGAATCACCGTCCGTTTACGGCGGCGAGGATGTCAAGGGTAAGGATGTAGATAGAGAACATGGGCGATTTTTATAGGGTGATGGAGGTTGCGGGTTGGGGGTTGGGGTGTTGGGGTAGTGGGGAATTTAGGTGAAATTTCCCCATCTCCCTATTTCCCCATCTCCCTATTTCCCTATCCCCTATCCCCTATTCGCGTTAGAATCAATACTTACAGGGAAAGCTAAAAGCTAGAAAACCAAACAGGGCATCTAACCTTTAGCTATTCTTGTTCAACGTCACAGTTATCAATGTGTACAAGACATTGGTAACTGTTATTTTTGTTTCTTGAAGCGGGAAACCAATCCTAAACCACCCACTGCCAAAAGTCCGAGGATAGTACCAGGTTCGGGAACGGTTGTTTGATGGAAAGAATTTTGGATGTCGAATAGACCTTCAGTGCCAGGATTAGTATTAACTAGGGTATTTGTGACGGTCAACAGTGTCTGAGCGGGGATACCGATGAAACCGCTAGGAGGGACCTGTGAGCCGTTAGTTGAAACTAAGACATTAGATATCTCACCAAATGTCTCGGTTACAGTCCCGTAGTTGGATGATACGTTTGAATCCAGGTCAACCCCGACAATAGACTTGTTGGGGTCAGTGACCCCGATTGTATATGTGAAAGACCCCCCGGGACCCTTATTGGTATCAGCGAGACCGTCCATAGCATCGTATCGGAAATAATAATGATCACCCATCTGGGTCAGCGCAACTTTATCCACCGCCTCAGCCCCAATGGTACCACCGACGTACTTAACTATTTTGTCGCCTTGAATAAGATCCTGTCCGCTCGTCCATTCCCCCCAAGTTAACACCGCGGCACTGGCACTGGTAGCGGTAAGCACCGCGCCGGCGAGAACCCCGATGGCTAGGGAGCCAGAAGCAAAAGTTTTGGTTAATTTGTTGGTTGTCATCATAACTGAATTATCCAGCGTTAATTGTGTGTACTATAGCCATCAAAAGAAGTTAAGCAAGCGTTAAGCTCGCTGATAACTTTTTGTGTGACTTGACAGAACTATAGCGAAACTTTTCAAAAAAAACAAGTGTTTTAGAAAAAATTTTTCGGCAATATTTATCTATTTTTTGTCCAATTTATAGCAGTTTTTATTGAAGATAACTACCCAAAACTTGACAAATATACCCAAGATATTTGGTGAAAGTTGGACAAATAAACAGGCTCTAGTTCAAAAAAAAAATCTCTCAATTCTTTACAAAACTTAATCAAGAGAGGTACAATGTATAAAACTTAACAGTTTTGACAGTCAAAACTGGAGTTCGATGGCAATCAACTCCCTAACGGGGAAAACGGGAGAAAGGCAATTCATCCCTACAGTAACTTCCTTTTGCTCCTACAAAAATGTCACCCCAAAACCCCCGGACAAACTCAGGTTTTAGAAAGACCAAAAATCCCGTTTAATATCTCTATCTAAAGAGGTATGACTAATTTTCCTAAATCATCTATAGTCACCAGTGTGGGGCAATGGCAGTATAAAAGTGGACAACTGACTGTCTAAAGTTGGACGATTCTCTCTCGAGAAATTTCTTTAATTAAAACTGGGTTAAGTTAAGTAGTCGGACATAAATTCTGTTGTCCATCTTAAGAAATGTAAATTGCCGCAATTCTTACTGACTCCTGACTCCTAGCCCCACCAACAAACTTTTTGCCGCAAACCCTACTTAACAGCTTATATACTATGAATGCTTTCATAACTATTCGAGAAGCTTCCGATTTACTCGGAGTTAGCATTAAAACCCTCCGGCGCTGGGAACAACAGGGTAAAATTGTCTCAATTCGTACCCGCGGCGGTCATCGCCGATTTCGACCGGAAGATATCTTACAATCTGGTCAAGCAACCCCATTGATTATTGGCTATGCTCGTGTTAATCGACCTGAACAAAAACCCCAATTAGACACCCAGATAAAAGCGTTAGAAGAATTTTGCCATCAGCAGGGTCAACCCTTTGAAATTCTCACCGATATCGGCAACGGGGTCAGCTACAATCGCCCTAATTTTATGCGTCTAGTGGAGATGATTTGTCACGGTGAGGTGAAATGTCTAGTTTTAACCCATGCGGAAACTATTAGTCTCTTTTGTCATGATTTTATTTTGGGTTTGTGCCGTCTCTTCAAAATCCAAGTCATTATCCTCAATCAACCCCAGGAATCCATTGCAGCTGAGGATTTAGTGGACGATCTGCAAGCCCTCGTCACCATCTGTTACGATCATCTCTACCCACTACATAACCCGGCTCATCAGCAATTACTAGAATACCTAGGGGCGCTTAAGGATGTCCGTGTGGCTTAAAATTATCCTTGGCCTGGGTTTCTCCTCCCTCTTTGTTGCCTGTCTGATGCCGCCTGCTGTTCCCCGAACCAGGGCCAAGAATAGTAATATTTGAGATGATAAAGAGAATATGATCCCCCCTTGCCCCCCTTAAAAAAGGGGGGAAACCAGGAAAGTTCCGTTTTCCAAGCTGGATTGAGGGGGATCAAATTGGCTAACGGCTGTATTGACATCCACATTGACGGCAAATGAAACTAGAAACCACGGCGATTAAACGGATTCTCGATGCTAACCTTGACCGCGCCAGAGAAGGACTGCGAATTATCGAAGAATGGTGTCGTTTTGGCTTAGATAATCCCGATTTAGCCCAAGAATGTAAAGAAATGCGCCATCAATTAGCTAGTTGGCACTCGATCGATCTTAAACGACATCGGGACACGGCCGGCGATATCGGCAGGGATTTAAGCCATCCCAGGGAAGAAATCCGGGAGACTGTCGAGGGACTGCTGCAGGCCAATCTCGCTCGCGTACAGGAGGCTTTTAGGGTTTTAGAAGAATACGGTAAACTCTATGATCTGGAGCTAGGGATAGCCTGTAAACAGCTGCGCTATCGGGTTTATCAGCTAGAGAGTAAACTATTAATCTCGCCACCTCTGGAAAGACTGCAAGGATCTCCCCTCTATCTAGTCACTTCTCCTACCGAAAATCTGTTAGAAATCGTTGAATTAGCCCTAAAAGGAGGTTTAAAATTGGTGCAGTACCGCCATAAAACCGCCGCTGATACCATTCGTTTAGAAGAAGCCGCTAAACTGTGTGAGTTATGCCACCGTTATGATGCTTTATTTATTATGAACGATCGCGTTGATATTGCTAAGGCCATTCATGCCGATGGTGTTCATCTCGGCCAACAGGATCTACCAGTTTCCCTAGCGCGGCAATTTCTCGGCCCGACGGCAATTATCGGCCGGTCCACCACTAATCCCCAAGAGATGGCCAAAGCAATCCAAGAAAAGGCCGATTATGTGGGAGTCGGGCCGGTTTATGCCACCCCCACCAAAGCAGGAAAAACCCCGGCAGGATTGGAATATGTCCGTTATGCGCGGGAAAATTGCCCTTTACCCTGGTTTGCGATCGGTGGTATTGATAGTAGTAACATTAAAGAGGTTTTAGAGGCAGGAGCGCAACAGGTAGCTGTAGTCCGGGCCATCATGGAAGCGCAGCACCCCGATGTGGTGACACAACAATTATTAGACCAATTAAAGTAGGGTGTAGGGTGTAGGGTGTGGGGTGTGGGGTGTGGGGTGTGGGGTGTGGGGTGTGGGGTGTAGGGTGTGGGGTGTAGGGTGTGGGGTGTAGGGTGTAGGGTGTGGGGTGTGGGGTGTGGGGTGTGGGGTGTAGGGTGTGGAAAAATGGGGAAATGGGGGAGTGGGGAGATAGGGGAATTTCAACTAATACCCTAAAACCCTAAAACCCCAACTCTCAACTCCTGTCTCCTGTCTCCTAAATACTCCGATTAATTCATTTGTTCGTATCCAAATCCATGTCAGAAATAACCTTGCAAATCAACGGCAAAACTCAAACCTGTTTACCCGCAACTAAACTACCGCAAATGTTAGAAAATTTGGGCATGAATCCTCGGTTAGTTGCAGTGGAATATAACGGGGAAATCCTCCATCGTCAGTATTGGGAAAACACGGAAATCAAGGAGGGGGATAAATTAGAAATTGTTACTATTGTCGGGGGGGGATAAAATAATCAACAATCGACACTTGAGGGAAAAAACTTGTTAGTTATCGGTTTAATCAGTGGCACATCGGTGGATGGCATCGATACCGCTTTAGTGGAGATTAGCGGTACAGTGGAATCTCCACAGGTGCAGTTATTAGCAGGGGAAACCTATCCCTATTCCCCCCGATTACGCGAGACAATTTTACAAGTCTGTGGGGGAGAAAAGCTCGACCTTGAAGCTTTAGCCAGCTTAGATGATGATATCGCCGCAGAATTCGCCCGTGCCGCTTTAAATATCCAAAAAGAAGCCCCAAAAGCCCAATTAATCGGCAGTCACGGTCAAACCGTTTTTCATCGACCCCCCGCAAACGATCGCCTCGGTTACACGGTACAATTAGGACGGGGAGCAGCGATCGCAAAAATTACCCGTATTCCCACCATTAGTAATTTTCGCGCTGCCGATATCGCCCAAGCTGGTCACGGTGCGCCCCTAGTGCCGAAAATTGACGCTTATCTGCTTTCTCACCCCACTAAAACCCGCTGCGTCCAAAATATCGGCGGTATTGGCAATTTAACCTATCTACCCCCCCGACAAAGGGAAAATTGGCAGCAAAAAATTTTCGGTTGGGATACTGGCCCCGGCAACGTCCTCATCGATTTGGCCGTACAATTTTTGAGCCAAGGCCAACAAACCTACGACCATAACGGTCAATGGTCCGCTCAGGGTCAACCCTGCTCCGAATTAGTTCATAAATGGCTACAGGAGCCTTATTTTCAACAATATCCCCCTAAATCCACTGGCAGAGAGTTATTTAGCCCCGCCTATCTAGCCCAATTGCACGAGGATGCCCAAGCTTATTGCCTCAGTGATGCCGACTGGTTGGCTAGTTTAACCGATTTAACCGCCATTTCGATCGCCCACAGCTATCAAACCTTTTTGCCAGAAATGCCCGCGGAGGTGCTGCTCTGCGGTGGTGGCGCTCGTAATGCCTACCTGCGCCAACGACTCATAGCACATTTGGGGTCAAATGTCAAGCTTTTGACCACCGATGAGGTAGGATTAAATAGCGATTTTAAAGAAGCGATCGCTTTTGCCCTTTTGGCCTATTGGCGCTGGCACAATTTCCCCGGTAATTTACCGCAAGTCACGGGGGCAAAAGCAGCGGTTTTATTAGGAGAAATTTACAGATGAGCAGCAGCTATGAAATATTTTCAACAATTCAACGCCAAAGGGTCAGCGATGGGCAAATAGTGCCAATTTTAAGCGATTGTGCCGACTATAAACGTCTTTTAATTCTTGTTTGGCCGCAATTGGGAGATTTTGATAGTCTCGAATACGCTTGGTGGTTAGAAAAAGAGGCAGCCCTTTGGCAAAATGCCGGGATAACCATTCGTGCCATCGGTATCGGCGATCGCAATTCAGGGTTAAAATTCGCTGAATATACGAAATTTCGGCAAGATTGGCTTTTTGTTGACCCCAAAGCTGAATTACACAATTTATTAGGACTTTATTGCGGTTTATCGTTAAAATTACCTGGGTTTTCTCCCGGGCAAAATGCCTGGTTAAATCTAATTTTTATGTGTGCGGGTGTGGGTAGTCCGGGGACTCTGGCCGAAGTGCTGCGGGGTTATCTTGGCGATCGCAAAGCCCCCCAATTAATTGCCGAGGAGGAAACAATGCAAGCGCGGCCTTTACCACCTTTCCGGGGTTCCCTATTCAATCTTGCTGGGGGTCAAGGTTTTCAGCGACCTTTTGAATTAGCCACCCTGAGACTTCGTAATATGAGTCAAGTTTTGGGCAATTGGTCAACATATATCCCCGATAGCAGTTATCTCACCCAACGGGGAGGGACTTTTTTATTTGATAATCAAGGAAATTTACTCTATGAGCATCGGGATCAAGGTATCTTGGGTTTTGCTGAGAATATGAGTTATCCTCTCGCTTTTTTGCAGGATTAAGCTTTTTTCTTCTGCATCTCGCCCACTCCCAACTCTTGACTTTTAGCTTTTCCAGCTGATGGCTAAAAAACTTTAATGTTGTCCGACCACTTATTACCTAAAGATTGATGAAATTATTTGACGATTCAACCACAACTATCGGGAGTTATTTACTCAAGAGATAAGTAAATATTATTTTAAGTTTATTTAAGGCTGTCATTACTAATGGTAAGTTGAGCCGGGTAAATTTTCCCGTAGTATCAAAAAGGAAACTCATTCGACCCGTTCAGTCTAAACGGGGAGAGAAGGGATTTTGAGACTGAGGAACAACCTATGGCAAAGAAAATAAAGACAACCACTTATAAAGTCACCCTGAAAACACCCAATGGCGACCATACAATTGATGTTCCCGATAATGAATATATTCTCGAGGTAGCGGAAGAAAAAGGATTAGATTTACCTTCTTCTTGCCGTGCTGGTGCTTGTTCTGCTTGCGCTGGTAAAATCGAATCCGGTAGCGTTGATCAATCCGAGCAATCCTTCTTAGATGACGATCAAATTGAAGCGCGTTATGTCCTCACCTGTGTTGCCTATCCTACTTCTGACTGTGTGATCGTCACCCACAAAGAAGAAGATTTGTACTAATTTAACTCAATATTCGGGGGTTAGATACTCCAACAATACAACAATAATAGAGCGGGAACTGCAAGGGCGACAGTTCTCGCTTTATTTGTATTTTTGCCTCTTGACTCGACAGTGAGATAAAGCCCAAAAATTAATCCTGCAGCGGCAGGGTGTGAGGTGTAGGGTTAATGGGCGCTGATCACTGATTATCGTCCCACTTCAGCGAAAATCTGGGCTAAAATCTCTCCAGCACCAGCCTCGCGCACTTTATGGGCTAAATCTCGTCCTAAGACTTCCCCATGGCTAGGATCACCGCTAACCGAGTCCTTAATCAGGCGCTTACCGTCGAGACTAGCCACCATACCCGTTAAAGTTAGGATACCATCCTCGATCGCCGTATTTACTCCGATGGGAACTTGACAACCCCCCTCCAACTCCCGTAAAAAAGCGCGTTCAGCATAGCATCTATCGCGACTAGGGGCGTGTTCCAACACTTTTAGGACTTCCAAAACCTCCGGATCGGCATCGCGGCATTCTATCCCTAAAGCCCCCTGTCCCACCGCATGGAGAGAAATCTCCGCCGGAATAACCTGATGAACTCGATCGCCTAATCCTAACCTTTCCAATCCCGCTACTGCCAGAATAATCGCGTCGTATTCTCCCGCGTCCAGTTTTGCCAGACGGGTGTTGACATTGCCGCGCACATCTTTAAAAGTCAGATGGGGATAATGGTAACGCAACTGGGCCAATCGCCGCAGGGAAGAAGTCCCCACCACCGCACCTTCCGGTAAAGTGTCTAATTGATAGTCTTGGTTTTGGCTATTTACCACCAAAGCATCGGCCGGATTAACTCTTTCCGTGACGCAACCCAAGATTAAGCCTTCGGGCAAATTAGTGGGCAGATCCTTGAGAGAATGGACGGCAAGATCGATCGATCTATCCAACATTCCCACTTCTAGTTCTTTGGTAAATAAACCCTTATCACCGATTTTCGCTAGGGCCACATCGAGAATTTTATCGCCTTGGGTACTCATCGTCTCCACCTCAAACTGTCGATGGGGGTGGTGTTTACTCAATTCTGCCTGTACCCAATAGGTTTGTACTAGGGCTAACTGACTTTTACGCGAACCGATACGCAGGGAACGAGGAGGACTAGAAACGGACATATCTGAAGTAGGAATTTAACTAAACATCTATCGGACTGCTCGATCTAGACTATCCTGATCTCACCCCTGTTGAGTAATCACTTTCTAGGTTAGGCATAAATAGTTACATCTCTTAATATTTTTAGGCAAATAGGGGGATGGGGTGATGGGGTTTTCGGGAAATAGTCATAGGTTTGTTTAATCTCTCCCAATCCCTTTACTATGGCCTCTTGCCTCATCTCAACAAGCAATTTAAATGTGCGGGCAGCTTATTAGAATGGGATGATGAGGTAAGAGTTTTTGCGGCTATAGGTTGGATTAAACATAGCAAAACCATTATTCCCCACTGACAGCAAAGCTGAAAGCCTAGGTTAAAATAGAGGGACAAACGTTGCAACAGGGTCTAACTAATGACAATGTTTGAACGGACAAATTGGCTAAAGTAGCTGGTTATAATTAAATTAAAAATGGATTTTAGGTTCGATCCCCCCTTATCAAGGGGGGATCAAGGGGGGATCAAAGGCACAATCTATCTTCAATTTAATAATTATAACCACTCACTTAATAGGATAGTTACACAACGTAAAAATTGGTTAATTCAGGAGTTATTATTATGCTAGACCAAATGATGAAGATGTTAGAAGGGCAACAAATAGGCCCTTATCGTCTTAATAAATTTCTCGGTGCGGGTGGTTTTGGGGGTGTATTTCATGCTAGTGAAATGGTCAGAAATACATCGGTTCAAGAAGTTGCTGTTAAAGTTATTCCCGAAAGTAGCGATGATAAATTAATTGAGTTAAAAAATGCCAGAAAGTTAGAACATTCTAATTTAATTAAGGCTTATTCAGTGGGGGAATTTCGTTTTCTCAATACAGAGATGCTTTATTTAGTGATGGAATTGGCACAGGGTAGCCTAGAAAATCACATTGCCAAAGGCGGTTTATCATCGGATGAGATTAAAAATATTACTGCTCAAGTCGCCCAAGGTTTAAATTATCTTCATGGACAAAATAAAGTGCATCGAGATTTAA
Source organism: Microcystis sp. M_QC_C_20170808_M9Col (assembly GCF_007095495.1). Taxonomy (NCBI): domain Bacteria; kingdom Bacillati; phylum Cyanobacteriota; class Cyanophyceae; order Chroococcales; family Microcystaceae; genus Microcystis; species Microcystis sp. M_QC_C_20170808_M9Col. The sequence goes on from NZ_SFBZ01000031.1 coordinate 8,905, forward strand.
AACCGGGTAATATCCTCAAGGTTAATCAACAATACAAGTTAGCAGATTTTGGCTTAATTAGAACTTTAAATAACAAAAGCCACACTCAAACAGTCCACAATAGCGGTACAATTATTTATATGCCTCCCGAAGCCTTTAGGGGGGATATTTCCTCAGCTTGGGATTTGTGGTCATTAGGTATTATGTTAATCGAAATGACGACTAATCAACTTCCCTATAAGTTTAATAATGATATTAACCAGTTAATGGCAAAGGTGATGAATTGTGAGCTACAAATCCCCAGTTTACCGAAAGAGTTTAAACCGATTATTGAAGGGTGTTTGCAAAAAGATAGAAAACAAAGATGGACAGCACAACAGGTTTTAAATGCCTTACAACCTGTGGGATTGAATTCTCCCCCGTCACCTCCACCAGCACCGGCAGCAGTCAAAAAGCCTGTTTCACCTACTCCATTTACCGAAAAACTACCCAATCGAGTCACACTGGAGATGGTGAGCTTACCAGCAGGTCAATTTCTCATGGGATCTGCTGACAGTGATTGGGAAAAGCCTCCACACCAAGTTAAATTAAACAGTTTTGCGATTGGGAAATATCCAGTGACTCAGGCACAATATGAAGCGGTAATGGGAAAAAATCCCTCTTGGTTTAAAAATAATCCCCAAAATCCAGTAGAAAATGTTAGTTGGAACGATGCTCAAGCCTTTTGTCAAAAATTGAGTCAAATAACAGGAAAAACCTATCGCCTACCGACGGAAGCGGAATGGGAATATGCTTGTCGTGCGGGGACAACCACTCGCTATTATTTCGGTGATGATGCTAATCGGTTAGGAGATTACGCTTGGTATAGCGCAAATTCTCAGGATAAAACTCATCCTGTGGGACAGAAAAAACCCAATGCTTGGGGACTCTATGACATGAGTGGCAATGTTTGGGAATGGTGCGAAGACGATTGGCACGATAACTATATCGGAGCGCCAAGGGATGGCAGTGCTTGGATAAAAAATGGTAATGATAATTGTTCTCCAGTGCGGGGCGGTTCCTGGGGCACCTATCCTACTTACTGCCGTTCCGCGTTTCGCAACGACTTCAACCGCCGCGTCATCCGCTACAACTATTACGGTTTTCGGGTAGTCTGCGTATTCGGGAGGACTCTGTAACCCTTTTTCCCTTTTTCCCTTTTTACCCTTTTTCTCTTTTTCTCTTTTTCCCGCCCTTAGGCGGGTCGATTTTTTTTTGAGATTTTCTAGGGTGCGTCCTGGGGAGCTTTTGCCTTTTTGGGAGCAGTCCTACAGGACGCGAGCCGATGAAGATGCAAGGTTGGGTTGACGACAATTAAATAGGGTATGATGGACGTTGGATAGATTTTCTCCTATGGCCGTGAGCGAAACCGTCTATATTGAAACCAGTATCTTAGGCTACCTAACTGCTCGACCCCGCAGAGATATTATTGTGGCGGCTAATATTGAGATAAGCTGTCCTTGTGTTTAAACTGCTTGTTGAGATGAGACAAGAGGCGATGGTAAAGGGATTGGGGGAGATTCAGCTAATCTAAGGATAGGCACTTAAAATGCGTCTTAGCCTATTATTTGTGTTAATCTCATCTTTAAATATCAAAACCCCAAATCGTCTAAGGAGACAATGGCCGCCAATTCTCGGAATAAATCGCCCGTTTTTCTCGGCTGTTCCGGCAGGATCGCTATTTTTTGCCTCTTGATGTTACTATCGGCGGCAATAGGCTGGTTAATCGGGAAACAGTGGGTTAAACACAGCAATCAACCCGAAACCGTTAAACCCGTTTTTGCCACGGAGGAAAATAATTTTAATTCTGCCACAGATCCGGCATGGCAACGGAAAGCCGAGATGAGAAAGCGCCGTCTAGAGTTGGGAATTGATGGTCAGTTTTTTAAAAATCTCGTCAATGAATTGTTTAAACTCCGCTATGGGGATATCAAAGAGGAAAAACAGAAACAGGAACAAAGAGATATTTTAGCAGCAGAAATCCTCGATCGCTTAGAACGTCTCGATTCTGGCACTAGAGAAGCATTAGGTAGCTACGACGAGCAACAGCGAGAAAAATGGCGAGAACAAGTGAATCAGTTACGATTAAGCAGTAGAGTCCTTAATTTACTCACTGATACTGCTTTTTTTCAGCTATTTCCCGAATTGACAGAAAGACCAAATTTTGATAACGGCTTAGGTCAACTATGGAGTGGTTTGGCCTGGAATCAGTTACAATCTTTACAGTCTGGCCTATCCTACCAAGCGATCGAAAGTTTAGACGCGGGGGGAGAGGAAGTGATCGAGGCAATTCTCAGCGAGGGACAAGGAAAAGCCTATGCAATAAAATTGCGTTCCAGTGATCGGTTAGACTTAAATTTAGAGACGGAAGGCGAAGTTTTACTATCTTTCTACTCTCCCACGGGTAATATTACCCTTTTAGACAAGTCTAGCGATCGGCAATGGTCTGGTCAATTACCCGAAGAGGGATTTTATGAATTAGTTATTCTCCCCCAATCTTCTACCCCCGTTCACTTTCGCTTGCAGTTAAAAGTAAGTCAATGACTTTAACCGTCAGGAGACAGTTATCAGTTATCAGTTATCAGTTATCAGTTCACTGTTTACTGTTTACTGATCACTGAAAAGCTCCCCACTTCCCCACTTCCCCACTTCCCAATTCATAATTTATAATTTATAATTCCCACTTCCCCAACCCCTAACCCGCTTTTTTACTTTTTCCCATGTCTCTAACTTTCCAAGCTGTTATCGCTAAATTAAATGAATTTTGGGCTGATCGCGGTTGTTTAGTTGCTCAACCCTATGATACCGAAAAAGGTGCGGGAACCATGAGTCCCCACACTTTTTTAAGGGCAATTGGTCCGGAACCTTGGGCCGTTGCCTATGTGGAACCCTGTCGTCGTCCAACGGATGGCCGTTATGGCGAAAATCCCAATCGTTTTCAGCATTACTATCAATATCAAGTCCTAATTAAACCCTCTCCTGATAATATTCAGGAAATCTATTTAGACTCCCTGCGGGTGTTAGGAATTAACCCAGAAGATCACGATATTCGCTTCGTGGAAGATAACTGGGAATCTCCCACCCTCGGCGCTTGGGGTGTGGGTTGGGAAGTGTGGTTAGATGGTATGGAAATCACCCAATTTACCTACTTTCAACAGTGTGGAGGTATCGATTGTCGTCCCGTGGCGATCGAAATTACCTACGGTTTAGAAAGATTAGCCATGTATCTGCAAGATGTAGAGGCAATTAATAAAATTCAATGGAATGAAAATATCCTCTACGGTGATATTTTTCTGCAAAATGAAATCGAACAATGTACCTACAATTTTGAGGCTTCCAATCCTGAGTTATTATTTAGTTTATTCAGTTTATATGAACAGGAAGCTAAACAATTAATCGATCGCTCTCTGGTGATTCCCAGTCTAGATTATGTTCTCAAATGTTCCCATACTTTTAATTTACTCGATGCTAGAGGTGTGATTGCTGTAGCTGAAAGAACCCGTTATATCGGCAGAATTCGCAATTTAGCTCGACAGGTTGCTCAATTGTATTTACAGCAACGGGAAGCTTTAGGTTTTCCCCTACAAACGGTTTAGCAATCAGTTATCAGTTATCAGATGGGAGTTTTCAGTTCACTGTTTACTGTTCACTGATAAAATCTCCCCAACCTCAAACCAGCAACTTTGCACCTCATAGGTGCGAGAATTAATATATTAAGTTTTACAAACCGATGCAATATTTCGGGAATCTAACCCAGTTCTAGCTGTATATTAGTGGGTGACACTATATCTAGCCGGTAATTCGCCTCAAAAGACCCTTTTGTTGGAGGTAATTCTTTACTTTGACTAGCCTATTAGTGCCAGGAAAAAGACTAAGTTTTTTAAGTTCTAATTTTTTAGACAAGGAGTTACTTTGATGATACCATCGCTCCCAAAAAATGATCCTGATCCAGTCAAAAGACAAGATCTATTAAGACGACAAAAACAAGTGTACATTTATGATTCCGTTAATGGTATCACCCTCGTCAAAGATTTACCTACCCACGAAAACTTTTCTATTTCCTATCAAGTAATGCGGGGTAAAGGTTTCAGTGCTTTAATTGCCAATGGAGTCGCCACAAGGGTAGAAAATATCTTCGATCCCTTTGACAAATTAGAAGATTACGAACAACTTTTTCCTATCCTTCCCCAACCCACAAGCATTAAAACTTGGCAATCTAACACAAGTTTTGCCTACCAAAGATTAGCGGGAGCAAATCCCATGGTAATCCGCGGGATTAGCAGCTTACCAAATAATTTTCCCGTCAGCGATGCCATCTTCCAAAAAGCCATGGGACCCGATAAAACCATTGCCTCGGAAGCCGCTAAGGGTAACTTATTTCTAGCAGATTATGCCCCCCTACACCACCTAACTTTAGGCAGTTATCAAAGGGGTATGAAAACCGCAACAGCACCTCTTGTCCTTTTCTGTTGGCGCGCTAGGGGTTTACGGGGTCAAGGGGGATTAGTACCGGTTGCCATTCAATTGTATCAGGATCCGACCGTACCTAATCAGCGCATCTATACCCCCGATGACGGACTTAATTGGTTAATGGCGAAGATTTTCGTGCAAATTGCCGACGGAAATCATCATGAATTAGTTAGTCACCTCAGCCATACCCATTTAGTAGCGGAAGCTTTTGTTTTAGCCACAGCTACCGAGTTAGCACTCAATCATCCTCTGGCAATTCTATTAAAACCTCATTTTCAATTTACCCTCGCTATTAATACTTTAGCCGAGAGCGAGTTAATTAGCCCAGGCGGATTCGTTGATCGTCTATTAGCGGGGACGCTAGAAGCATCTATCGAGCTAATTAAGACTTCCTATCGTCAAAGATTGGATAATTTCGCCGATTATACCCTACCCAAGCAATTAGCCTTCCGCCAAGTCGATGATACCTCCCTACTACCAGATTACCCCTACCGAGACGATGCTCTCTTACTTTGGCAAGCAACGGAAACCTACGTCAAAGATTACCTAAGTCTTTACTATACTTCCGACGCGGATGTAAACGAGGATACAGAATTACAAGCTTGGGCGCGAAAATTGATGTCACCTGAAGGTGGAGGCATCAAAAAATTAGTTTCTGACGGAGAATTAGACACTTTGGCCAAATTAGTCGAAGTTGTCACCCAGATAATTTTTGTGGCCGGACCACAACACGCAGCGGTTAATTATCCTCAATACGATTATCTCGCCTTTAGCCCCAATATTCCCCTAGCCGGTTATCAATCTCCTCCCAAAGCATCTGAGGAGGTGGATATGGATTATATTCTCCGTCTTTTGCCCCCCCAGGCCCAGGCCACTTATCAATTGGAAATTATGCACACTTTAACAGCTTTTCAATTCAACCGTTTTGGTTATCCATCCCGAAGTGCTTTCCCAGATCAACGTGCTTACCCGATTTTGGCGGTTTTCCAAGCTAAATTAAAAGCGATCGAAAATGAGATTGATCGGCGCAATTTAACCCGATTTACGCCTTATATTTTCCTGAAACCCTCTCGCATACCCAATAGTATCAATATTTGATTTTAGCCTGAGTTCAAGAGCAACCGAAACCCTAGAAGTGGGAAGTGGGAAGTGGAGAGAAGGGAGCGGGTTTTAAAAGTTGGATTGGGAGTTAATCATACTATTAAAAACGGATTTGGTATAGTACCAATTCTCACCCACACAAACTAGACGAGAAGCACCATAACAAAGAGTCTCTAAGAAAAAAAGATGTTAGCGATAACATCTTTTTGACATTTTTTACAATTTAACTTCAATATCAACCCCTGCGGGTAAATCTAATTTCATCAAAGCATCGATTGTCTTAGAAGAGGGTTGGTAAATATCAATAATGCGGCGATGGGTGCGGGTTTCAAAATGTTCACGGGAGTCCTTGTCAACGTGAGGGGAACGCAGGACACAATAAATCTTTCTTTTTGTCGGTAGGGGGATCGGTCCGATGGCCGTGGCGTTAGTTCTATTGGCAGTATCGACAATCTTCTCACAGGAAGTATCGAGTAAGCGCCGGTCAAAAGCTTTCAAACGAATGCGAATTTTCTGTTGTTGTAACGTAGCCATAATTTCACCTATTGCAATTGTCAAGGTACAAAATAAAGACAGTAACGGAGCAGCTTTTAAATTCACTGCCCCGTTAATTAGTAGATTAGCCTACTTGATAATTTTCGAGATAACGCCAGAACCGATGGTGCGACCACCCTCGCGAATAGCGAAGCGCATACCCTGTTCAATAGCGATCGGGTTGATCAGTTCCACGGTCATTTTGATCCGGTCTCCCGGCATGACCATTTCTACAGTGCTGCCATCATCGGCGGTGTAGTCTTGGATAGTGCCAGTTACGTCAGTTGTCCGTACATAGAACTGAGGACGATAGTTTTTAAAGAAAGGAGTGTGACGACCACCCTCTTCTTTACTTAACACATACACCTCACCTTCAAACTGGGTGTGGGGTTTGATTGTACCCGGTTTAGCGATCACCATGCCGCGCTCGATGTCGGTTTTTTGGATACCACGCAGGAGGATACCCGCGTTGTCACCGGCCATCCCTTGCTCAAGACTTTTCTTGAACATTTCGATCCCGGTGACGGTGGTGGGGCGAGTTTCTCTGATCCCGACCAATTCCACGTTATCACCCACTTTCACAATACCGCGTTCGATCCGACCGGTAGCCACCGTCCCCCGACCAGTAATCGAGAATACGTCTTCTACCGCCATCAGGAAGGGTTTATCGATATCCCGTTCGGGGGTGGGGATATAGCTATCTACCGCTTCCATTAATTCATAAATTGCGTCCACCCACTCGTTATCGCCTTTTTGGGCCTTGGGGTTTTTGGTCATGTACTCGAGGGCTTCTTTCGCAGAACCGGCAATAATGGGGATTTCGTCGCCAGCGAAGTCGTAATTGGTGAGAAGTTCGCGTACTTCCAGTTCCACGAGTTCCAGTATTTCCTCATCGTCCACCATATCTTTTTTGTTGAGGAAGACCACCAGGTTAGGTACACCCACCTGACGAGCCAGCAGGATATGTTCCCGGGTTTGGGGCATCGGGCCATCGGCGGCCGAGACCACGAGAATACCACCGTCCATCTGTGCCGCACCGGTGATCATGTTTTTTACATAGTCCGCGTGGCCGGGGCAGTCCACGTGTGCATAGTGGCGACTGGCGGTTTCGTACTCAACGTGAGCGGTGTTGATGGTGATCCCGCGAGCCTTTTCTTCGGGAGCGGCATCGATTTCATCGTATTTTTTAGCTTGGGCATTACCCAGAGCCGCTAGGGTCATAGTGATAGCGGCGGTGAGGGTAGTTTTGCCGTGGTCAACGTGACCGATCGTGCCGATGTTAACGTGGGGTTTCGTCCGTTCAAATTTAGCGCGTGCCATTTACTTTCTGTTCCTTTGTTTTTTTTCTTCTTCAGGTGGGTGAACAGTAATCAGTCACCGGAGATCAGTTTTAAGTTAGCAGTTGTTAGGGTTGACCGACCAAATTTAAATGATCGGTTTATCTTCACTGCTCGCCGGTCACTGGTTACTGATTAACCGTTCCCTTTACTTTTGGTGATAATCGTCTCGGCCACGTTGCGGGGGACTTCTTCGTAATGGCTAAATTCCATGGTGAAGATGCCCCGTCCTTGAGTTTTGGAGCGAATATCAGTGGCGTAACCAAACATTTCCGCTAGGGGAACTTTAGCGGAGACTTTGGCGATGCCGGTCTCGGTTTCTTGACCTTCGATTTGTCCCCGACGGGAGTTAAGATCACCGATGACGTTACCGATGAAGTCTTCGGGTACTTCCACCTCGACCTTCATCATCGGTTCTAGGAGAACGGGAGAAGCTTTCATCACCGCTTCTTTGATCGCCATGGAACCGGCAATCTTAAAGGCCATCTCGGAGGAGTCCACATCGTGGAAAGAACCATCTACAAGGGTTGCTTTCAGGTCGATGACGGGATAACCCGCTACAATCCCCGATTCGCAAGCTTCTTTCATCCCTTGTTCTGACGGACTGATGTATTCTTTGGGGATAGCACCACCGACAATTTTGGAGACGAAGACAAAGCCAGATCCCGGTTCACCCGGTTCGAGTTCGATGACGACGTGGCCGTACTGCCCTTTACCGCCACTTTGACGGATAAATTTACCCTCAGCGCGCACGGGTTTCCGCACAGTTTCCCGATAGGCCACCTGGGGAGCGCCCACCGTCGCTTCGACTTTGTATTCCCGGAGCATTCGATCGACGAGAATTTCCAGGTGCAGTTCTCCCATCCCGGCGATTACCGTTTGATTGGTTTCGGGATCAACTTTGACCCGGAAGGTGGGATCTTCATCGGAGAGAGCTTGCAGAGCTTTGCTGAGTTTCTCGATGTCCTGTTTGGTTTTCGGTTCCACCGCCACGGAGATAACCGGTTCGGGGATAAACAGGGATTCTAGGATAATCGGGTTCTTATCATCACAGAGGGTATCCCCGGTAATGGTGTTTTTCAGTCCGATCGCCGCTCCCAGATCACCGGCGCGCAGTTCATCCACTTCGATCCGTTCGTTGGATTTGAGGACGATCAGGCGAGCGATCCGTTCTTTGGTTCCTTTGGTGGAATTGTAGGCGTAGCTGCCTTTAGCTAGTACACCGGAATAGACCCGTAGGAAGGTTAAACGACCGAAGGGATCGGCCATGATTTTGAAGGCGAGGGCCGAGAAGGGCGCATCGTCCTTGGCTTCCCGGATTGCCTCGCTGCCATCGGGAAGAATCCCTTTAACGGCGGCTACTTCCGAGGGTGAGGGCAGATAATCGACAACGGCATCGAGGAGCAGTTGTACCCCTTTGTTTTTGAAAGCCGAGCCGCAGAGGACGGGAACAACTGTACCAGCAATCGTCCCTTCTCTGAGACCGCGTTTGATTTCGGCTTCGGTGAGTTCTTCACCTTCTAGATATTTTTCTAGGAGTTCTTCATCAGCTTCCGCTACAGCTTCCACCAGCTGCACGCGGAATTCTTCGGCCTTTTCCAATAAGTCTTCGGGAATGTCGGTTTCTTCTATGTCTTTCCCTAGATCGTCCTTATATATATAGGCGCGCATCTTGACGAGATCAACGATCCCGCTCAGTTCGCTTTCCGCGCCGATCGGCATTTGGATGGGAACGGCGTTAGCTCTAAGGCGATCTCTTAATTGTTCGTAAACTTTGAAGAAGTTCGCCCCCGTTCTGTCCATTTTGTTGACAAAGGCAATCCGGGGTACTTTGTACCGATCGGCTTGTCTCCAGACGGTTTCCGATTGGGGTTGTACACCACCAACAGAGCAGAAAACCGCCACCACTCCATCGAGTACCCGCATGGAACGTTCCACTTCAATGGTGAAATCGACGTGGCCGGGGGTGTCAATGATGTTGATGCGATGATCTTGCCAACTGGTACTGATGGCGGCGGCGGTGATGGTGATTCCTCGCTCCCGTTCCTGTTCCATCCAGTCGGTAATTGCCGTTCCGTCGTGGACTTCGCCCAGTTTATGAGCGACTCCCGTGTAGAACAGGATTCTTTCTGTTGTCGTTGTTTTGCCCGCGTCTATATGAGCGGCGATTCCGATGTTTCGCACTCTCTCTAGCGGGATAGTCCGTGCCACAGCAACCTCCTTGCTTTGCTTGCCAGTGATGGGATTTTGTTCTAGGATTTTTTACACTATTTACAATTCTATACTTTTCTTGACAGTTTTTTGGCGGCAGCGGTGTAGTCCACCGCCCTTAAAGTATCTTTAAAGTATCTTTTTAGTAACGATAGTGGGCAAAGGCTTTGTTTGCCTCTGCCATCCGGTGGGTTTCTTCCCGTTTTTTGATCGTGCCGCCGGTTTCATTGGCCGCATCCATGATCTCGTTAGCTAGTTTACCAGCCATGGTTTTGCCGCCTCTGGTTCTGGCATAATGGACTAACCAGCGTAGTGCTAATGTACTACCACGGTTGGTGCGTACTTCCATCGGGACTTGATAGGTGGCTCCACCGACCCGGCGGGCTTTCACTTCCACTAGGGGAGTGGCGTTTTTAACGGCTTTTTCAAATACTTCTAGGGGTTCTTGACCGGTACGTTCGCCGACGGTTTTCAGGGCATCGTAAACGATATTAGCGGCCAGGGATTTTTTGCCCGATCGCATGATCCGGCGGATGGTCATGCTGACTAAACAGCTATTGTAAACGGGATCGGGGGGAATAGGACGTTTTTTGACGTTTTTACGGCGAGACATCGGAATATTCCTGAATTTTCTAGGTTAACTTTAACTTTTGCTTGACAGTCGGATGATTACAGCCCATCTTAAACCCTCTCCTGCGAGTCTTCAGTCTCTTGGGTTAACTTTGACCGACTCGGTGGGAGTATTTTTTTGGTTAATCAATTTCCTGTTTATTTAGCGGCGGGTTTGGGGCGTTTGGTTCCGTACTTAGAGCGCGCCTTTTGACGGTTTTTCACCCCGGTGGCATCGAGGGTGCCGCGAATGATGTGGTATCTGACTCCGGGTAGATCTTTGACCCGACCGCCCCGAATCAGGACGACCGAGTGTTCTTGTAGGTTATGACCGATGCCCGGGATGTAGGCTGTCACCTCAAATCCAGAGGTCAAACGTACCCTAGCCACTTTCCGTAGGGCTGAGTTGGGTTTTTTCGGTGTGGTGGTATATACTCTTGTACAAACTCCCCGACGTTGGGGGCATTGTTTGAGGGCGGGAGATTTGGTTTTTCTTTTCGCTTTGGATCTTTCGTCGCGTATTAATTGCTGAATGGTGGGCATGATAGGGCTGTATCTAAGGTTACTCTGAACTCCTATTACCGAAGGTCAAATCGTTGACAAAAGGTCATTATAGCAAATTGTCGCTCTTGTTGTCAAGTCGCCTATTGTGCTTTTCTCCGGTTTAGATGTTAGAGATTGTCTTTTTCTTGGGCGGCGGCGGCACTCAATTCGGACGTTATTAGGCGATAAAATTACAGCTTCGTTGTTTTGGCTTGATGGTGCAATTTTAGCGATAATTATCACCTGATTAATCGGCCAATGTCTGAAAAGCTGTCTCTAGCTAACCTCATTTTCAGAACTGGTGTCTAGAGTATTAGCTCTTAACGATATATTTAGAGCGTTTGTACTGGATGCAACCCAGGTGTGCTGCCATAAAATATTGTTAACCTTTGAGGTTAACAATATTACAAGGGTCATCTACAATGGATATTGTCTTTAAGGAAAAAAAATTTGAGAACGAATGCAATAGCCAAAGACTACTGAAAAAACAGTATGGAGAGAAGATGGCTAAGAAAATCAGGCAAAGACTCGACGACTTAAAAGCAGTTATTGTCCTGGAGGAAATGCGATCGCTGCCGGGACGTTGCCACGAATTGTTACATAACCGTGCTGGACAACTATCTCTAGATTTAGTTCATCCTCTCAGACTAATTTTTGAGCCGGCTAATATACCGATTCCTCAAAAAGCAGACGGGGGAATTGATTGGAAGAAAGTAACCGCAGTCGTAATTATTGGCATAGATGACACCCATGACTAATACTATTGAGAACAGATATGCACCGGATTTTATTTCTCCACCGGGAGAAACCCTTGCCGAAATCCTAGAAGAAAGAAATATGTCTCAATCGGAACTCGCCCAACGCATGGGCAGACCGAGAAAGACTATCAATGAGATAATAAAAGGTAAAGCGGAGATTACTATCGATACCGCCTTACAGATAGAGTTAGTGTTAGGAACTCCCGCCGGTTTCTGGATAGAGCGCGAAAGACTTTATCGGGAATATTTAGCGAGAAAAAATGAGAATCAAAGATTAAAAGGTTATTTAGGCTGGTTAAAACAAATTCCTTATCGCCAGATGACTGAATTAGGCTGGCTCAAGTTTGATGAGGATAAAATAGAGCAATTACGAGAGAGCTTGAATTTTTTTGCCGTTGTCTCCCCTGAGCAATGGGAGGAGATTTGGGGGATAAATTTATCGATTGATTTTAGAAAGTCTCAAGCATTTGATAGCGATCGAGGGGCAATAACAGCATGGTTACGTCAAGGAGAAATAGAGTCATCGAAAATTAATTGTGCTGATTACAACGAGTTGAAATTCAGAGATGCCTTGCGACAAATTCGTTCGTTAACTATTAAGTCTATCGAGGTATTTCAACCGCAAATGATCGAGCTTTGTGCGGCAGCGGGGGTTGCCTTAGCCTTTGTCCCTGAACTTCCGAAAACAAGGGTACACGGTGCTACCCGTTGGTTAGATTCTCACAGAGCTTTAATTCAATTGAGCGATCGATACAAAACAAATGATCATTTTTGGTTTTCTTTTTTTCATGAAGCTGGTCATATTTTATTACATGGGAAACGAACTTTATTTTTAGAGGGGCAAGATATTCAAGATACAATTAAAGAAAAAGAGGCGGATGTTTTTGCGGCTAATTTCTTAATTGCTCCCAGAGATTGGCAGAGATTTATCGCCAATAATTCTCTGAATAGAAAAGCTATTAATCAATTTGCCGAACAACTAGGAATACACCCTGGTATTATTGTTGGTAGAATGCAACATGAGCAAATTATTTCTTATCAAAACTGCAATGATCTTAAGGAGAAATATTGTCTAAATACGCAGAATTCCTTTTTGGTATTGACGAGCGACTCCCCAAAAGGAAAACTTCCTATCTCATCATTAAGATAACTGCTGTAAGCGGAGATTACTAAGGATAAATTTGGCAATAATTGACAAAATTGCGATAACATCAAAAAAAGTCAGGTAGAGGATAGTTATGCTCGATCTTGCGAAATTAGCGGCAAAAATGCCAGGAATCAGTCAACATTTTCAACAGGAAGTGACAGCTAGTCGCGAGCGAGTGCAAAGGGCTAAAATTCTTTTAGAACAGGCTCAACAGCAACAGGAAAAACTGCTAGAACTCTATCATAACTGGCACGATCGCCTAATTTTCTCTGTCGCGCTACCGATCGAACCTCTCGACACCCGCGTTACTATCCTTCCCCCCCCCGAAAGTCATAGCGTTTTTGCCACGGATGGTTCCCAAATTGCCCCTTCTCACCACGAAATCGCCTACTGTTATCTAATTAATATCGGTAGGATCATGTTGCACTATGGTCAAAATTTGCACCCGCTCCTCGATAGCATTCCCGAAGTCTATTACAAATCAGAAGACCTCTACATTTCTAAACAGTGGGGTATTCGCGTCGATGAGTGGATGAGTTATCGTCGGACGGTATTAGAAAGCCAAATGTTAGCAGAAATGGCTACTCGTTGGGTAAAACCCCCTGGGGCCCATTATGAACCAAATTTAGCCCTCGTGGATGGTTCTTTGATCTATTGGTTTATCGATAGTCTCCCCCCGGAAGCAAAAGATTTAATTTTGCCACCGATTTTTCAGTCTTGGGACGATTTAAAATCAGCTAAAATCCCGCTTATGGGTTATATTAGTGCTTCTCGTAGCACAGAAGGCTTAAATTTCCTGCGTTTACAATCTTGTCCCCATGATACTCCCAATTGCTTGATCAATTGCGGTGATTTAGACCCAGAAAAAACCCCTTGTCGCGTTGTCGATCCTCTCCGGGATGCTTCTCTCTGGGGTTATTTATTGGAACCGGGGCAAAGAAGTCCTTTTTGGCGCAGTTCTTTGAAAATACTCGATCTTTATGGGGATGAACATCGCATTTACTTCTGTTATCTCCATGTGGGGACGGAAATCGCTAGGGTAGAGGTTCCTGCTTGGGTGGTGGAGGAGCGAGAATTACTCGATCGCTCTTTGAGTATTTTACTGGCCCAGGTGTTAAAAGGTTATGGTTATCCGATCGCCTTAGCGGAAGCGCACAATTTAGCAGTGATTAAAGGTGGCGATCGCTTGCGTTTTTTTGCTCTTTTGGAACAACAAATGATTAAAGTCGGTTTACAGGATGTGGGAACATCTTATAAGGAAGCGAGAAAGCGCAGTAGTATCGCTTAATTGAGGAGGCAGCAGATGGGGAGTGGTCACTGATAACTGATAACTGCTAACTGATAACTGCTAACTGATAACTGGTCACTGATAACTGATAAGTAGGTGGGTGGAATTAAATATAAAATGAACGTAGGTTGGGTTGAAGCATGAAACCCAACGCCCGCATGGGTTACGCTACCGCTAACCCATCCTACAAATAATTGTGCCTACCTAATAACTGATAACTGATCACTGATAACTGATAACTGGTCACTGATAACTGATAACTGATAACTGATCACTGATAACTGATAAAGGTGGGAATTACCCACCTTAAACTTGATTTTTGCCGAATTTTTCTAGCGACTGCTCCGATCTTGGTCTAAGACGCTGACGGGGAAATTATTATAACTAACGTGATGCTTGCTGGTTTTTTGAATTTCTTCTTTGATTTGATCTAGATCAACATAGCGATCGGCTACATTAATTAAACTATCACTGGTCATCGAGCGCAAACTAACCACTTCCACTCGCGCACCACGGTAACTGACGGAATCGGCAGCATAGGCCAAATCCCCATCACCACTGACAATTACTGCGGTATCATAGGAACCCACTAGCGCCATTAAATCCACGGCAATTTCCACGTCAAGATTGGCTTTTTTGGAACCATCGGGCAATTGTACTAGATCTTTAGCGATGACTCGATAACCGTTGCGACGCATCCAGAGGAGGAATCCCTGCTGTTTTTCGTTAGTGCGATCAACTCCAGTATAAAAGAAGGCGCGCAAGAGACGAGAACCGGCAGTTAAACGACAAAGTAATTTGGTGTAGTCAATTTCGATACCTAATTGCAGAGCCGCATAAAATAAATTAGAACCATCGATGAAAATCGCCACACGACCGCGATTTTCTAGCACTTGTTCGGGGGTAAAGACTGGGGCTGTGTCATAATCATCAAACATTTTATTTTTCCTCGTTTGTTAAAAGTTTAGTGTTGGGTGTTTGCCAGTTGTGTCCCAAAGGACAACAGACCTTAAAAAATAGAGTTATCAAAAAATTCCCTTAGGAATCGTTTAACGGCAGTTCTAGTTTAGAAAAGATCGGTTCAGGTGTTCCTAGTTGTGGATTTGTGGGTAATCCCCATTGACAGTGTTGGGAAAAAGAGACACCATCAGGGAAGTTTTCCCCATCCTCCGACCTGAAAGTATTAAAATCAATAACAAAACCTAGTTGTTGATAAATTTTACTGCTTAAGGTCGGTATTATCGGTGAGAGTAGGTAGGCAGAGAGTCTTACTGATTCCAAAACTGCGTAGAGAACCTGTTCTACGGCTGCTTGTTGTTTCTGTTTAAATAAACTCCAGGGCGCACTCTCATCGATAAACTTATTACTAGCACGAATTAACGCCAATATTTCCTCACAGGCTTGATTAAATTGTAGCGCATCGTACTTCTGTTCAACAATGCCCCCTAAATTGATCCCCATATTCTTAAGGTGATTATCGTTGGGGATATCTACGCCAGTCAACTGGGGGGGGATATTTTGGCAGTATTTTTTAACCATGCCTAGGGTGCGATTGAGGAGGTTGCCTAAATCGTTGGCTAAATCCGCGTTAAGAATATTAACAAATCTGGTTTCCTGAAAATCGCCATCCTGTCCTAATTCAATCTCTTTGACGAAATAGTAACGGACGGCATCGGCCCCATAGCGATCAACCAAATCGAAGGGATCGAGGGTATTACCGAGACTTTTGCCCATTTTCCGCCCGTCTTTGGTCAAAAAGCCGTGGCCGAAGACTCTTTTAGGCAAGGGTAAACCCGCCGACATTAGCATAGCTGGCCAATAAATGGCATGGAATCTTAATATATCTTTACCGATCAGATGCAGATCGATCGGCCACCATTTGGCCAAGGCATTTTCTAGGGTGGGTTCGTCTTCGGGGTCGAGAAGGGCGGTAACATAGCCAAGAAGGGCATCAAACCAAACGTAGATGGTATGCTGACCATCGTGGGGAATGGGAAACCCCCAAGCCACATTAACCCTAGAGATGGAGAAGTCCTGTAGTCCTTGGTTGACGAAGTTGAGAACCTCATTACGTCGGCTTTCCGGTTGAATAAAATCGGGTTGTTCTTGGTAAAATTGTTCTAGTTGTGCCTGATACTTAGAGAGACGGAAAAAATAGTTTTCCTCATCGCGCCATTCGGCGGCCAGATTAGTATGAATGGGACAACAGCCATTATCTAACAGTTCTCTTTTTTCCTTAAATTCTTCACAGGCGACGCAATACCAACCCTGTTGGCGATCGAGATAGATATCGCCCTTTTCCCAGACTCTTTCAAAAAATTCGTTAACAATTGCCTGATGACGGGGGGCAGTGGTGCGACTAAAGCGATCATACTGGATGTGTAGCTTTGCCCAGAGATTGGCAAAACTGGTGGCAATGCGATCGCAGTGTTCCTGGGGATTGAGTCCTTTGGCTGCCGCAGTCCGTTCGATTTTCTGTCCGTGTTCGTCGGTTCCTGTAATCAGGAGGACAGAATTGCCCTGTAACCGCTGCCATCGTGCCATAACATCCGCTACGATCGTTGTGTAAGCACTGCCGATGTGAGGGATATCGTTGACATAATAAAGAGGTGTTGTCAAAGCAAATGTTTTTCGCTCATTTAAATCATTCATGAAATTTATTTTTTTAAATAGACGAGGCTGCCCCGAGGCCGGTCCGTAGATGATTGGGACATAATCCCTATATTTTATGATCCTCTAATTCTGTTTTATCCTTTAGTTGTGATCTAAGTCAATAAAAACAATCTTAAGGCCGATTTTTTTTTTCCATGAAGCTGCTTACCCCCCTATCCACCTCTCGTTTAATTCTTGATACCACGCGCACGAGTCTGTTTACCGTCGGTCAAGAAAATCTACCCGGCCAAGGAGTGGCGATCGTGGTAAGTAACCATCGTAGCTTTTTGGACGCGCCGATCTTAATTCAAGCTTTGGGCAAAACTCTCCCGATCGCCTGTCATCACTACATGGGAAAAACCCCGCTTTTGCGGGAATTAATCGGAGAATTGGGCTGTTTTCCCTTTGATACCCCTGAAAAGCGCCACCGGACTTTTTTTCGGCAAGCAACGGATTTTTTACAGTCCGGACGATGGATCGGTTTATTTCCAGAAGGTGGATCGCCGATGTTAAATTTGACTGCTCCTCGTCAAATTAGCCGTTTTCAGAGCGGATTTGCCCATTTAGCCCTGCGTTGTCCCGTGGAGAATTTATTTGTCTTACCTGTGGCTATTCTCTCCGAGTCGGAAACTGTTATTAGTCCTTTTCCCGTGCGTTTGCTACGCTGGTTAGATACCACGGAACCTTTATTCGATCAAGATGGTTGGCATCCCGTTGTATTTTATCATCGTGTCAAGGTGGCGATCGGTCGTCCCTATGGAATTACTGAAAGCGATCGCTCAGATTATCAAGGTAAACAAGGAAAAAAAGCCCTTAATCGTTTAATTGGTCATTGTCAGTCGGAAATTAGCGATTTATTGCTGAAGGGCTAAGTCAGGAGGCAGTCGGCAGCTTTTTTCTTCCCACTTCCTAACTCATAATTCATAATTGATACTGGAGTGATTTGTTATAAGTAGGGAGACACAATTATTTGTAGGATGGGTTAGCAGTAGCCTAACATGATCGGGCGTTGGGTTTCATGCTTCAACCGTTCGGCAAAAGCTCACGGCCGAAGCCCAACCTTGAATGATATTATCAGTCTAACTATCGGTCGGGTGCAGTGATTGGTTAGACAGATGGACTTTAGATGAAGTTTATGGAGATTTCCACTCTCCTTCTGGGATCATGGCTGTAATCATGATGTTACGCAATGTTCCAGTAGGTAAATCTCTCCCTTGATGGTAAGGTACGATAACTTGAGTATCTTGATCCCTACCACGCCATTTTCTATGACTACCCTTCTGAGAGATCAGTTCAAAGTTATACTTGCGTAATATGCGCTCAACCTCGTCAGCATTCATTCTCCTGAGTCGAGTCATCCCACCATAACCTCACGGATTACTGCTCCTGGTAGAAGGTCGATAGCATCAGGTTGTAAATAAAGCTCGATCGCTTCGCGTATATTATTGAGAGCTTCCTCTTGTGTAATACCGGCAGATGTGCATCCGGGCAGTTCCGGACACCAAATTGCCCATTCGTTTGTATCGGGATCGGGTTCAAGTATCACTCGCCATTTCATAGGGACTAAATCCTTAGAGAACTACCCAAGATGATAACAGATGGACTCCACAAGCATAATCAATGCTCAAGCCCGGGATGACTCGATAGTGGTTCACGTTGAAAAAGCTCCCAATTCCATATCTTCGTTAGAAAGGCTTTGCTGCCATTTTAATTCACTTTCAATATCTTCTAGCAATTGATAATTCATAATTCATAATTCATAATTCATAATTGATACTCCTTTTTCTTATTGCGCCAATATTCTGACTAGCTCTGCTTTCTTCATCTTGCTTAAACCAACGATTCCTTTTTCTTTGGCTAGAGTCTTTAATTCAGAAACAGTCTTGAGTTTGAGAGTTTCTTCTGAAAATTCCTCAATCACTGCATCTTGTTGAGATTCAGGAGTGAGATAAAAGACAGTTTTGAGTAAATCTAATCCCTTCCCTTTTGTAATTCCACACTTGAGGGCAACAATTGAGTCTAAACTCTTCCAGAATTGACGGGGAGCTTCATCAATCCTAGCAGTAGCAGTAGCTAATTTAATTGTTTTTAGTGGGCTATTCGGTTGTTCAATTAAGAACTGTAAAGCAGATTTAATTTCTTCTCTTGAAGCTGTTGACAGATTTAGTTTTGGGGTTTCTTCTCTTGCCAAAACTCTGGATATATTCCTAGCATCTTCTGTTCCATCGGCAATAATACACCAAATTCTTTCTAGTCCAGCCCTTTCAGCCACAGCATAAACAAATGAGTTGCCGATAACTTCATAGCGATCCTCTGATAGTTCTTTGACGATTACAGGCAGCCAATTGCGTCCACCTGTCTGCTGTAATAGTTTGGCAGCAACTTCAATTAAAAAACTATCAGCATCGGTCCCATTGGTAATTTCTATTTCATCTAAGTAGAGATACTTCAAAGTACCAATATCGGTATATTCCATCATTGTAAAAAATACTCCTTTGCTAAGTCTTTGTAGTAGTCATGAGCGGAACGACTTTTATAAACGGCTGGCACGCAAGCGAAAGCAGCACTGGCTATAATAGCGTATTCTGGCAGGTGATGAATATGCAAATCTTTTTTGGCATTAGTATATCTGGGATAAAAATAGTGTACAAGGTTTTTGTCATTTTCTAGTATTTGATCAATTGCTTTTTGGGCAAGCTGTAACTGTGGTTGAGTAATCTTCTCACCGTTGAAAAAAATTGGTAAGGCTATGGGAGTCCCCTCTTTTTTTAATTTTTGCATTTGCGGCAGAAACTCCTTGATGGCAATAGCTGCATTATGAAGGGAGAATGAATTGTTATGTTTTGTGGGTAAGAGGACAACATCGGCAGCATAAACAGCCAGCCGGCTAGTAAATCGCCAATTGGGAGCTGCATCTATAAAGATGTAATCGTACTCATATCTAGCTAAGTCTAATTTTCTATGGAGAGTGGAT
Source organism: Microcystis sp. M_QC_C_20170808_M9Col (assembly GCF_007095495.1). Taxonomy (NCBI): domain Bacteria; kingdom Bacillati; phylum Cyanobacteriota; class Cyanophyceae; order Chroococcales; family Microcystaceae; genus Microcystis; species Microcystis sp. M_QC_C_20170808_M9Col. The sequence goes on from NZ_SFBZ01000031.1 coordinate 28,547, forward strand.
ATTTTCATGTGAGGATGATAGTCAGACTCCGTAAGCCCTGCTATTTTATTATCAGCAGGAACAACATCGAAGGTAATTTGTAGTTTTGAATTCTTAAAAATATAGGGGCTAATCACTGATTTTAGGTCAATATTCTTGTCAGTTAAAGCCTTTTCTAGTAGGCCATCTTCTGGGTTTATATTTAGGATAGATTTAGTTAAATCTCGTTGATTAAAATCAAAGTCTAAAACTAAAACTTTTTTACCTAAAAAGGCAAGGAAAGCGGCAAGATTTACGGTTGTGGTGGTTTTGCCTACACCGCCTTTATTATTGTAAACAGTAACCGTTAATGCTTTGGGAGTATTGTCAATTTTTGTCTTGATCCGAGCTACGGTCTCATCAATGTTCTCAGGAGTTATTGCTATGCAAGTAGTGGCAGGAAAAATGATTTTACCATGTTTTCTAAATAACTGGATGTGCGAACCGTTAGTGATAATTCCCCATTGGGATGCTTTACACTTAGTCCCTAATAACTGACGCTTTAACTTATCGACAGTTGCCTTATAACCTGGACTATTTTCAGTTAGGTTAATCTCTCTACCCTTTAACTCTATCAGCAGAAAAGGATTACTCTTTGTCTGCAAAAAAATATCGTTTTCTGGGTTTCTCCGAGTGGCAAAGTCGGTAATCCCACCGCCTCCCGTGTCGTACTGTGGGATTATCTCCGTGGTTGAAAATCCTAAATATGATATCAGGTAAGGTGCAAAGTTGGTGCTAACAATAGCTTCCGACGCATCTTGAGGCAAATGCTGAAGATAAGATTTGAGACTTGTTACTCTGGGGGTGTTATCTTTCATCGAAAAAATGGGTCTGAAACCCCGCCCTTTAGCGATAGCGGAGGGCAGCTTTATACAAGTTAGTGAGAAACAATTAAACCGTTAGAACGACGAATTAACTGAATCTTACTAACAGCTATTTGTCCCAATCGTTTCCAACTGGTATCGCTTACAGATAGCTGTTTTTCGGTATCTCCACTAACATAACCAATCCCTTTGGGAGAAGAAACTAAATCTCCTTTACGGAACCCATGTCTTGTGGTAGAGCCACCATATTTACGTCGTTTACCACCCTTAGAAAAAACCATCAGGTGAAGTTGACGACGACTAACAGGAGGACGTTTGATGACAGCAAAGGGAGCGTTTGTTACTTTAACATAACCCTTCCAATCATATCCATGTCCATTAGAAGTATGGAATGGCAAATAATTTAAAAATTGAAAACAGGCAAGAGCAATTCCATCGTTAGCATGACTTTCTGGTGATTGTTCTGCTTTATTTTTAGACTTTTCTAGTCGCAAATGTTTTCTGAGATTAGAGGTTTGCCAACCAAAGCGAGTATGGACTGTTGCCAATTGAGACAGTTGCTCAATAGCCCATTTTTGTCCAACCATAACCGGCGAGAAACCTTTTCCAGACTTAGCTCCTTTTCTACTGGAAGTTAGATCAATATCGGCTTTAATGTACTCAAAGTAAATATCGGTAATTGGATAGATTTTGGTTAGTTCGGAAACGACTCGAAGTTCAAGTTGACGATTAGCTCTGATTGAGGGAGCTAATTTTCCTTGTCTTCTATTTGAAAATCGTTTTTGTCGATGCGCTCTTAGATTAAAAGGAAGTTGGCGGTTAATCCGTCTTCCTCTACGTCCTCTTCGCATTAACCGTCTATTGTCCATGCGCTCTTTTACTCGTTTAAAAGGAAGTTCTAAGTGAGCCTTCCAAAGAGTAAAAAGAGAGGATTGAACGCCAATTCCAGAGAATAATTTACCCGGGTCAATACCAATGGCAATCGGTTGGGTTTTGTTATCGGAAGGTTCATCGGTTAGCTGGACATAGAAAATATCTAAGTCGTTGAATTTACCGATAGCTTTTCCTTCCCTAATCCACCGTCTAGCCCGACTGGGTTTGGTGGGCATTAACGGTTTTCCGTCTTTTGAGATAACAGGAACTCTTGCCATGGAGATAATCCTTAAGAGTAAAGTTAAAGTCCCTTACCGCAACACAATCAAGATGTCTTGTCTAACAACGCTTTACCAATAAAGCTTAGAGGTAATCCGAACTAGGGAAGTATTCGGAAGTCTGTGCCAGATTGTGTCTCGATGCGGTAGTCTCTACTTGCGTCGCCTAAATTGGTCTAGGCAAGCTCCGTCCCTTTTAGGGCGGGGTTAGTGACTTCAGTTCACAAACTATAGACTAAAGTTAATGAATTGCTCTTTTTTTGAGTATAACACTCTATTTCCTCAACCCCTAAACCATTATGGAAAAATTAACTAATCTCGATCGCTTGGCTGAAGAAATTTTAGGTTTAATTCCAACAGAAACGGTTATCATTGCCGAATTTGACGGTGATAGTATTGATTATCGGGCGGGTGCGGGTAAAAACAGCCAGGCAATTGTGGGCAAAAGGGGTGATATTGCCACGTCGGGATTGTGTACGGTGGTTTACCGGGATAGTTGTCCGGTGGTGGTGGAACAAACCCTAGGAGATAATCGCATTCGTCAGGATATAGCGGTCGCTTTGGGGATAAAAACGGCTTTAGCTGTGCCAATTAGAGTTAATAATCAGTTATTTGGCGCAGTAATGCTTTTAAACCGTCTCGATGGTCAGGAATTGACCGATCGAGATAGTTTGTTAGTGGAGGAATATCTGAACTCGCTACTCAGAAATGAGGGATAGAAGGGGTTGGGTAATCCAGTTGAATGCTACGGCGATTTGATGGTTAAGGGTGGGCAGACGGTAGAGATAGACTAAGCGACGGGTAAGATGGGCAAGGGGACCGGCTAATTCTAGTCCTAAACCGCTAATGGTAGCTTCATCGACTCCGAGGGTCAACATTTCGCCTAAAGGTTGATAACGGAAGGGTAAAGCTGGTTTATCGTGGAAACTCGCCCAAATATTCCAAGCGCAGTAGTCGGACTGTTGAAGGGCCACTTGGGCCGTGGCAGCATAGGGTTTATCCTCTTGGTCGCGACTATCGGCCGCATCGCCGATCGCGTAGATCTTGGGGTTTTCGACAGTTTGTAAATATTGATTAACTTTTAGTAATTTGCGCTCATTATGTGCTAGAGGCAAATTAGCGAGCAGTGGGGAGGCGATCGGACTAACGGTCCAGAGAATTAGATCAACGGGGATATTGTCGATCTGTCCTTTGTAGTCAAGGGAGAGGCGATCAGCTTGAATGTCGGCGACGGTGGTTTCTAGGTCTAACCAAACCAGACGTTTTTCCAGGGCTTTTTTGGCGGTTTCGCGGTTAAATTGGGTTGAAGGGCCAAGTATATCGCTATTTCTTTCGATCAGACGAATTCTTCCCCTTTCTCCGAGGCGATCAGCCAGCTTACAGGCTAATTCTACGCCGCTATAACCGCCCCCGATAATGGCGACCCGAATTTTATCGCGATCGGATTGTTCTAGGGTTTTGAGTCGATCCCGAAGACGATAGGCATCCTCGAGACTACGGAAGGGGATAGCGTGGGTTCTGGCCCCGGGTAGGAAGTCAAGGGAGGATTGACCACCGAGGGCGATCACGAGGCGGTCATAGCATATATCGTTTTGATTGTCAAGGGTTATTTTATGATTATTAACATCGATCGCCGTGACGGTTCCCTGTTGGAAGTCAACGGGGGTATTGGCGAGTAATTCGCTGAAAGGGGGAGCAATTTCCCAGGATTGCAGTTCTGAGGTGACTAATTCGTAGAGAAGGGGAGAAAATAAAAAGCGATCGTTTTTATCAATTAAGGTAATTTGGGGGGGGTGTTGATCGGGCCAAGGCAATTGACTCAAACGTAAAGCAGTATAGAGTCCACCAAAACCACCACCGAGAATACAAATTTTTGGGCTTGAGTCAGTCATATCGATCGCTGAGGGTTTTGTTTCTTATTTTGACACTCCCTGCCGTAAAATGGACGGGGAAACTTAAACCCAAATTTTCGGTAAAGCGAGGAAAGAAAAATAAGTAGTCGTGCAAAATTAATTTCCTAGTAAAGATAGGCAAAAGGCAAGAGGCAAAAGGCAAGAGGGGGTTAGATATGTGTAATTAATTTTGCTTAGGTACTTAGTTTTTATTTATCTACTCAGCCAAATCGTCAGCAAAGCCATAATTGTAGCCAGAAAAAGGATATGATTCATCCAATCGTCGAAAGACCAATTTTTAAACATAATCACTATTAGCGTAGAAAACTTTTAAACCTACATCCAATCCTACACATCTTTTAGTCGGTTCTAGCGGTTTTGCATCTTCCCGAATATCAACGCTTAGACAGAATTGGACATAATAAACATTTGAACGATTATTTTTCTGAAACTTAGGATAATCATTGTTTATCGACCTTAAACAACTACTTATATGCTAACCTATACAGCAGAGATTGTCAAGATTTAAGTCGTGCTTCGCTGTTTTATATTGGTTGGGGTTTCATCTCGTTAAAAGCGAGAGTCTTCACCCCGACATTTGAGATAAAATTAAGATTAGAGCTTATTAGAGAGGAAAAACCTAACCAGAAGAATTTTTAGGTGAATCCTAATTGCGATGGGAGTCTTTGGGAATAACATCCAAACCGAGGAGAACCTTTTGAGTATTGGACATATCGCCGATAATTCTTTGTAGGGGTGGGGGAAGTTGTTTGACTAAAGTAGGAGTTACGAGAATTTTATCCTGTTCCGCTAATTGGGGCTGTTCGAGAACATCAATTATTTCTACTGTATAAAGATCGGATAACTCCTCGCGACAGATACGAAAAATATTGGCGATCGCCCTCTGGGATTTACTTGAATCGCCCATAATGTAGAGTTTGAGAAGATATTGACTCATCGAAAATTTGGGTCTGAAACCCCGTCGTTCTACGACGGCTTTACTGTTAAATATTAGCACATTTACGAAATATATGCTAAAACGTGAGGTATGGAAAAAGCCTATTCGTTTCGATTTTACCCAAC